>NZ_ABHH01000004.1:0-62500 GCF_000171855.1 Carnobacterium sp. AT7
AAACTGTAACTAGCTCTTCGATTTAGCTGTGAGATAGGTCCAAAGCACTGTAGGCTCATCCATTAGTAAATCTCAGGTTCAACCGCTAAAGCACGTGCAATACAGATTCGTTGTTGCTGTCCGCCGGATAACGATAAGGCACTTTTTTCAGATCATTTTTCACTTCATCCCATATAGCTGCTCCGCGAAGACTTTTTTCAACTAATGCATCCAATGTATTTTTATCCTTAATACCATGTGTTCGTGGCCCATAAGCTATATTATCATAAATACTCATCGGAAACGGGTTTGGTTGTTGAAAAACCATACCAACTTTTTTGCGCAGCTCATTAACATCAAAATCTTTTTTATAGATATTATTTTCATCTAGTAAAATTTCACCTTCAATTTTACAGCCTTCAATTAGATCATTCATCCGGTTTAAACTTTTAATCAAGGTTGATTTGCCACAACCAGATGGCCCAATAAAAGCAGTAATTTGATTTTTAGGAATTTCTAAATTAACATTATGCAAAGCTTGAAATTCACCATAAAATAAATCCATATTTTTTATACTTAATTTACTCATTACTTTGTCCCCTTTGTCAGTCTATTACTCAAAAATGTTGACAACCCATTAATCATTAACACAACGACGATTAAAATGACCCCCGTTGCGTAGGATTCATTTACATGCATCCCTTCACTTGATAAGACGTACATATGCAACGCTAACGTTCTTCCTGAAGAAAACAGACTGTCTGGTAAGTTGGTCGAACTTCCGAGCGTGTACAATAACGCTGCTGTTTCACCTACAACTCGTCCACTTGCAAGAATCACACCAGATAAAATTCCTGGCATTGAAACTGGTAAAATAACTCTAAAAATCGTTCTTAATTTGCCAGCACCTAAAGCAAAACTAGCTTCTCTTAACGAATCATTTACCGCTAGTAATGCTTCTTCTGTTGAACGAATAATCAATGGTAAAACCATAATCACAGAAGTCAGTACTCCAGCTAAAACTGAATATTGAAAGTTCAAAAAGGTAACGAAAAATAACATTCCAAACAATCCATACACAATTGACGGTACTGCTGCTAAAGTGTCTGTTGCAATCCGCACAATTCCAACGACTTTATTGCCTTTTTTTGCATACTCTACTAAATAGAAACCTGTAAACACACCAATAGGAGTCGCAATCACTAACGTCATGCCTACCACGATCAAGGTTGTAATTAATGAAGGCATCAAAGATACATTATCTGTCGTATACTTCCAAGCGAACATATCAAGGTTAAGGTAAGGTATTCCTTTAATTAATATAAATCCGACAACATAAAAGAGTGACCCAAAAGTTATGGCTGCTGCTAAATAAATGAACCCTCTCGTTAATTTGCTGGCCATCATTATTTAGCCCCCTTTTTCTTAATAATCAAGAACGTCCCATTAATGATTAAGATGAATACAAATAGCACCACTGCCGTTGCAATGAGTGCCTCTCTATGCTCACCACTTGCATAAGCCATTTCCAGTACAATGTTTGTTGTCAAAGTACGAACGCCTAAAGTTAAACTTTCTGGCATAATGGGTTGATTTCCCGCAATTAAGACAACTGCCATCGTTTCTCCGATGGCACGTCCGATTCCTAAAATAACAGAAGAGACGATTCCAGACTTAGCAGCTGGTACAACAACTCTCATAACAGACCGTTCGTGTGTCGCTCCTAGGGCCATACTTCCTGTGTAATAACTTCTCGGAACAGCTCGGATAGATGATTCTGACAAGCCAATGATTGTTGGAAGTATCATGATTCCCAGTAAGATGATTGCTGTCAGCATATTCATTCCGGTACCGCCGACAAATTGTCGCATGATCGGAACAATCGCTTGCAATGCAAAGAATCCATAAACAATAGAAGGTATCGCGGCCATTAAGTTGACTGCCGGTTTCAAGATTTTATGCAACCATACCGGACAAAATTCAGCCATAAAAATAGAAGTTAAAATTCCTATAGGCACTCCAACGATAATAGCACCAAAGGTTACAGCTAAAGATCCCATGATCATTGGCAATATACCAAATGAGGCTGGTGTATTAGATGGTGACCATTTTTGGCCGAATAAAAATTCCGACAACCCATAATCAAGTATAAATGGAACGCCACCTGCAAAAATAAAAATACAGATTAAAATGATGGCTAAGACTGATGTCAATGCAGATACAAAAAAGACACCTTTCATAAATCCATCTAATTTTTTCGTTTTCATAGAGTTCTCCTTTAACATAAAACAGAATAAATCATTCATAAATACAGTTGTTTTCAATTGCATTTATGGATAATTGTAAATAATTTTTACCTACTTTTATCCCCATAAATGAAAACCAACCTATCTTTATTTTTATCTATCAACAGGTTGGATTCATTTGTCAATTTCCCAATTGACAAAAATTCAATTTATAAAAATACCCAGAACCATTCTGGGTATTTTTAGTTTATACCTAATGATTATTTAGCAATTTCGTCCCATGTTGTTACTTCACCTGTAAAAATTTGCTTAACTTGTTCCATTGTTAAATCTTCAATAGAGTTTTCAGTATTAACGATTACTGCAATACCGTCAATCGCAATCGGTTCAGCAGTCAAGACTTCTAATTCTTCGTCTTTTAGTTCACGAGAAGCCATTCCAATATCAGCTGATCCGTCCATTGCAGCTGTCATACCAGCCGAAGAACCATTTGATGTAACATCGATTGTGACATCTGGATTAAGTGCTGTATAACCTTCAACTAAAACTTCCATTACAGGTGTTACAGAAGTAGATCCGACAACACTTATTTTCCCTGACATACCATCAGTTGCTTCATATGCAGGAGCATCCGTTACAGCTTCAACATAACCTTCACCAACAACGATTTCTTGTCCTTCAGCACTCATGATGTAACTCCAGAAATCTTGTGCTACTTCGCTTAATTCTCCATTATGAGCAAGATTAAATGGACGAGCAATTGCATAGGAATTATCTTGAACAGTTTCAGCTGTTGCTTCTATTCCTTCAATATTCACGGCCTTAACACTATCATCTAATGAACCTAATGAAATATACCCAATTGATGTAGGATCTCCAGCAACGGTTGTCATAACACCGCTAGTACTATTTTGAATCGTTGCTGCAGAGTAAGTATTATCTGTTTCATTATCTCCGTCTTTTACTAGCACACCTGTAATTTCTGTAAATGCTCCACGAGTACCTGAACCGTCTTCTCTTGAAATAACATTGATTGTTTGAGAAGCATCAAATCCTCCTGCATCTTTTGATGAATCTGTTGAACCTGAATCAGCTCCACAAGCTGCTAATGTTAATCCTACGCCCATTGTTAAAGTCAGTTTTGATAGTTTTGTAATAGTCATATTTCCCATCCTTTTCAGTTATAATGTTGGACACTTTTACCCCTCGTCCACATAACCCATCTTACCCAATGAATATTAATTTTAGCCTCACTTCATGTAATGTTTTTGTTGATTTTTGTAAAGAGTGTTAAAATTTTGTAAATGCTTTACAGTCTATTTGCATACAAAAAAAACCTCAAGAAATTAATCCCAAGGTTTTTCGGCTTCAAACTATTTATTAGACAATCATTTTTAAATAGCAACTTCTCTTTCATTATTACTAGTAAACTCTGTCATCATTTCGGTTGAATAGGCAATTTGACAATAAAAGTGGTTCCTAATCCAAGCTTACTCTCAACCGTAATAAATCCATTCAAGTTTTCAACTAAATACTTAACAATGGATAAGCCTAGACCAGTTCCACCAGAATTACGACTACGGGCTTTGTCTACTCTATAAAAACGTTCAAAAATTCGATCTTGCTCGTCTTCAGGTATTCCTATTCCGTTATCTGAAACCTTGATAACAGCAAAATTATTTTCTTTTTTTATAGTGACTTCTACCTCGCCACTTTCTTGCGTATAAACAACTGCATTGTTGATTAGATTAGCTAATATTTGTTTTAAACGACTGCTGTCTCCAGTGATGAACAGATTATCTTCTTCGATTATATTCAACTTCATTTTTTTCTCATCTGCTTTTTGCTTAACCAATTGAAATGTTGATATAACAGCTTCAGTAAGATTAATTTCTTCTATTTTAAGTGGGACTTGTTTCTGTTCCAACTTGGACAACTCTAGGATATCATTCACCAAAAAATCTAATCGACTGCTTTCAGCTAACATAATTTCTAAAAATTGTTTTAGGACTTCTTTATCTTCCATAGCTCCATCTAACAACGTTTCTGAAAAACCTTTAAGAGCTGTAACTGGCGTTTTTAATTCATGGGAAGCATTCGTTACAAAGTCCGTTCGCACTTTTTCTAATCTTCTAATCTCTGTAATATCATAAAGAAGTACGATTAAATTTTGCTCCCCCGGTTCTTTTCCATCAATTGGGACAATATTTGCATCAACAATTTTATCTTTAGGATAATAAAAATATATTTCATCATTTTGTTGTTCATTTTTTTGATAAGCCATTTCAATCATGTGGCTTAAGCCATAACTTTTTGTTGCTTCTACGTATGAATTTCCGACCAATTGACTGACATCTTCGCCTAAAATAACGCTCATTGCTGGATTGACCATTTTTATAATGCGGTGTTCATCAATTAGCATAACTCCGATAACAAGATGATTAATCAGTTCATACAGTCGTTTATCATTTTGAACTAGCTCTAAGTTTTGTTCTTCTAAACTAGTCGCTAGATCATTGATTGTTTCACCCAAATCAGCCACTTCTCCATAAGCATTACCTGTGTATCTAACTTCATATCTTTTATCTGAAAGACTTTCAGCGACTTCCATAATATCATTGATGGGTTTTGCTATACGTTTAGTTATAATAAGCGTAATAAAGGTAGTTAGGATAAGTGCCAGTACACTAAAAATCAACAGAGATTTTTTTATCTGTTCGCTGATTTGATTATATCTGCAACTGGTCTAGCCAAACGTAAAACACCTAACAGTTCATCTTGTTTTCCGAATAATGGGACAGCGACATAATACAACGTTTCATTAGTACTTTTGCTTTTTCTAACAGAAGTTCCTATTTCGTCTCCTGCCAATACAGCTTTAAATTCTTCCCGATTGTTGTGATTTTCTAATACCTCTTTATTGGTTACAGAATCATAAACTACCACACCAGAAAGATCAATAACGGTTAATCTTTCTTCTGATTGCATATCCAGAGTGGCTAAACTAGTCGCTAAAGATGCTAGATTTGTTGTATTTTCAGTATCTAATTGAAGCATACTTGCAACTGTTTTCGCTTGCTTAATCAATGCTTCTTGTTGACTAGTACTAGCATATTCTTGCAATAAGTTCGTTGAGAAAATAACAATAGAAATACTAAAAATTGTAAATATCGCAATAAAGATGGCTAAAATTCGAAATTGGAGCTTTCTCATTTTTTTGGATCCTCAAACTTATAGCCGAAACCTCTAACCGTTCGAATATAAGTAGGATTTTTTGTATCAACTTCTATTTTTTCTCTTAAGTGACTAATATGCACATCCACTATCCGCGTTTCACCAGCGTAATCGAAATTCCATATAGCATCCAGCAACTGTTCTCTGCTCAAAATACGGTTAATTCGCTTAATCATATACATCAGTAATTCAAATTCTTTTGGTGTAACATCAACTTTTTCATCTCTAACAATTACTTCATACTGACTAGGATCAATTCGAATATCGCCTACTTGGACCAATTCAGCTTCTTCTTTTATAGTATCTTTAGTTTTTAAAGCTTCTTCTGCATTGCTTTTACTACTCATTCGTCTCATAATGGCTTTCATTCTAGCAAGTACTTCACGTGGACTAAATGGTTTTGTCATATAGTCATCTGCACCTAATTCGAGACCAATGATTTTTTCAAGTTCATCGTCTTTTGCTGTTAACATCATTATCGGTGCGTCAATTTTTTCTTGTCTCAACTTTTTACAAATATCCATACCACCCATTGATGGCAACATCAAATCTAAAATAATAAAATCATAAGCGTGTGCTAGTGCCATTTCATAACCTTCTAAGCCATCCAAAGCAGTATCTACATGGTAACCTTCTTTTTCTAGATTAAAAGCTAACAATGTTAAAATTGATTGTTCATCATCGACAATTAATACTTTTTTCATTTTTTATCCCGCCTATAAAAAAATTTTAATTTATAAGTTCCATAAACTAAATTACTTTGTTAAGATGACTACTCCGATTTCATGTGGAGAATCTGCATAGATCGCCGTTTCAGTTAACCGGAGTTCACCATCCACACCGCTAACTTTCAGATGGCAATAAACACTGTTTTTTGATAAAGCTTGATAAAAATCTGTTTCAGTTTCGATAGTAAGATTATTGCACTCAATAATAGTATCGCCAACCATTAAATTCATCTTTTCAGCTGGAGTATCTGGACGAATACCAATAATTTTTATTCCATTTTCAGCTGGTCCAAAAAGAACACTCCACTGTTTTTCGCGCTTACGGTGTCGGTACAGGGTGATTAGTCCACCGACAATCAATAAGACAAAACCCGCAACCAAAGCATACGGAACCCAGAAAGAGCTAATCACACTAATCAAAGCAATTCCTAATAAAATCATTAAATCTTTAGCAATTTTTGAAACTGCTTCTTTTGGAATCTGAGACTGTACTGTAAATTGCAGGCCCATTAACACGGGAAGCCAAAAGAAAGAGTACTGTTCATTTCCAATTGAAAAGACTGGCCACCAGCTAAAGAAAGCATGAAAGCTTTCGCCTGGAACAACTAATAGTAACGGCAATACCCAAAATGGTTTAATAGGGTATTTCGCAATTTTTTTCCCACGTTTTGTTTTTAAAAACCGTGCTGATAGGTGACGATCAGCGGTTCTCTTAATTGTAAAAATAGAGGTTGCTAATAAGAAAATAAGTATAATAAACACATTCATTAATAACGGTTTCCCATTGAACTCAGCTTGACTTAATGGGTGGTACCAAGTGCTAGGCATAAAAGAAAAATCACTACTGTTTAACATAAATGATAGTCCTATTAGCAGTAAAGAACTTATTGAAAATGTAAATAAAGGGTGAATAAATCGATAGCCAAAAATCAAACTCACGATTGCTACGATTTGATAGATTATAATCCAATCCATTGTAACCGGAACTCCTATAATGGTTAACAGAATAGATCCAACTACTCCAAAAAGAAGTCCTAATAGTAAATAATTTTTAATTTCGTACAATGTACTATAAATTGCTACCCTATGATTGCTTCTTTCATGATTGATTCTACGATAACTTGTCCAAATCGTAAAAACCAATCCAATGATAAATACGGGTTGAACAAAAAATAGCGCTAGTGCAATAAAAAAATTTGCAGCCATTTACATCTACTCCTTTTCTGCTTCTTTTCTATTTTATCAAACTAATTCAATATAATCACGGATATATCCGTTTCTAAATATAGTTTACATGATTTTTACACTTAAAACAGTTTCTAGCTTATATTTCTTCTATTATCTGAAAAAAGCCTCCATACTTTTTGTTGTAGATAGTTGAATTTAGTTCATGCTTAACATTCTGGAGTAATAGAATTATTTGTAGCCCTGTGTAGTATTCAAAGATCTTACGAGCAAATCCGGTTATTTCGAAAGAATTTTTAGAAGCATTCACACTATTTGACGAAGGGCCTAAAAAAAACGCAAAAAAAAAACCATTTGCTAACACCAAATTAGCAAATGGTTTTTAAATCGTTTTGGGGAAACGGTTAGAATAAATTAATTGTTACATAGAATTTTTTAGTTTACACGACCAAAACCAACTAGGTATTGAGCCCAGTAAGCTTGGCTAATTGTTGTAACAGCAACTCCAGTTGAAGATTGAGAGCCAATAAACTGATTGTTTCCAAGATAAATTCCCACATGATCAATGCTTCCTGTTTGATTAAAGAATACTAAATCTCCAGGTTGAGCTTCAGATTGTGAAATTTTAGTTGTAGCTGCGTATTGTGCACCAGCCGTACGAGGAAGATTGATTCCAGCTGCAGCAAATGCATATCTAGTAAAACCAGAACAATCAAATCCACTAGTAGTCGTTCCACCATAAAGATAAGGTGTTCCACTAACTCCATAGGCTGCACTTTTAATTGTTGCCCATGAACCAATTGGAGCTTTAGTTGTTGAAGCAGCATTTTCTGTTTCAACTGGTTTAGCTGTTACTTTTGAAGCAATATTAGTTGAAGTAGCAGAATCTTTCACTTCAGTACTCGTACTAATTGTTTCAACTTTTCCAGTTGTAGCAGTAGTTGTTTTAACAAGTGCCAATTCTTCTGCACCTTGTTCCGCAACAGCTTTAACAGCTAAGAACTTCTCTTTTTCACTTTCTAAACCAGCTTTTTCAGCAGCAATCGATGCAACTACTGCTTCTTTTTCTAATTTTTGTTGTTCCAAATCTGTTTTAGAAGCTTCCAATTTCGCAGCAACTACTGTTTGTTTTTCTATATTTGACTCGGTTTCTTTTTGTTTTGCAGCTACCGCTTTTTTGTCATTTGCTTGAGCTTCAACTAACTCTTGGTTTGCAGAAACAATTTGAGAAACAACATCAACGCGTCCAATAACATCAGCAAATGATTTAGCATTTATGACAAATTCCACATAATTTTGGCTATCTCCGTCTGTTTGTACAGAACGTGCTTGCTCATTTAATTTAGCTTCACGTTTCTCAATAGCTGCATTCAAATCAGAAATTTGCACTTTTAACTTTTGTAAGTTAGTTTGCGTTTCCTTCATTTCATTCATCAAAGATGATGCTTTGTTTTCATTATCAGTGATTGCAGTTGTAATAGCTGCTAATTGAGATTCAGCTGAAACTTCTTTATCTTTTAAATTCACCAATTTTTCTGTAGTTGTTTGGATATCTTTATCTGTACTTGCAAATGCTGTTATAGGTGCTATATAGGTTGTAAATCCTAATGCTGCAACTAAAGCTATGTTAATAAACTTTTTATTCAACTTTGTTATCCCCCGTTTTCCCAAATGATTTTAGTTTTTGATTTTTAGTTAAAGTTATTATACTTTTAAGAATTTTCTAATTGACATAAATGATCCAATCGCACCAATGATAATTCCGATTGCCAACATTAATCCTCCAACTTGGTATAAAAATGGATTTGGTGCTAATAATCCAAAATACGTACCTTTTAAGAAGTCTGTTCCTATACCATAAGCCGTTACATATACAAAACTTAGTATAGCTACTGGAATTATGGCACCAACAAGTCCAATTAAAGCTCCTTCAATTAAGAAAGGCCATCTAATATACCAATTTGTTGCACCGACTAATTTCATAATTTCAATCTCAGTACGACGTGAGAAGATCGTGATTCGAATCGTGTTCGAGATTAAAAATACAGCCGTTAAAATTAAAGCTACTATAACAACTGCTCCAATATTACGAACAGTATTCATTGTTTTAAATAAGCTGTCTGCTGTTGCTCCACCATAATTGACTTGAGTAACATACTCTAAATCTTCAATTTGTTTTGCAACTGGTGCTGTATTTTCTGGAACATCCGTATTGACAATAAAAACGTCATATAGAGGATTATCGTCTCCATCAAATAAATTAAATTCATCACCATAGCTTCCAACTACTTGTTTCAGTTCATCTTCACGACTTGAAAACTCAACAGAGTCTACATTCTCAAGTGTTTCTAATTCTGTCTGTAATTCTTTTTGCTGATCTTCATTTGCAGCTAGATCAATATAAACTCGAACACTTACATCATTTTCAATATCTGTAGCTAGTTTATTAACATTCATCAACATAGCAATAAATGTTCCTACTAGTAGGAGCGTTACTGTTACAGCACTTACTGCTGCTAGAGACATCCAGCCATTTCTTTTTAAACTTTTAAAGCTATCAATTATATGTCTCTTTACTGTTCTAGGCTTCATAACCGTAATCTCCTTCCAATTGATCTCGGACGATGCGTCCATTCTCAACCGCAAGAACACGGTGTTTAACAACATTAACGATTTGACTATTATGAGTAGCCATTATTACGGTTGTACCTTGATTGCTGATTTCTTCTAGAATTTTCATGATTTCCCATGAAGTATCTGGATCAAGATTTCCTGTAGGTTCATCTGCGATCAGAATGTGCGGTGTATTTGCAATCGCTCTTGCTATTGCAATTCGTTGTTGCTCACCACCTGATAATTCATTAGGAAACATACGCACTTTGTGTTTCAAACCGACTAGTTCGAGAACTTCTAATACTCTTTTTTGAATGGCTTTAGGGTTTTTTTCGACAACTTCCATCGCATACGCAATATTCTCATAAACTGTCAATTTAGGTAGTAATTTAAAATCTTGGAAAACTACTCCTACATAACGTCTTAAATATGGAATGTTTTTTTCTTTTATTGTCATTAAATCAAAATCACCGACTTTAATCGTTCCTTTAGTAGCTTTTTCTTCACGATAAATCATCTTAATAAAAGTTGATTTACCAGCACCACTAGGTCCGACAACATAAACAAATTCACCTGCTTCAATACGAACAGATAAACCGTTAATTGCTGTAATGCCATTAGGGTATTTCTTGTAGACATTTAGCATTTCAATCATTATTATCACCTAACTTTTATTAGTTTCTAAATCACAATTCAGGTGTTGCTTCTACCTCAATCGGTACTTTTCCTCAATGCTTAACTATTATAGCATTATAAAAAAATATGTCGGTTGTATTTTCTTTACAAATTCATTTCAATTCGTATTATATTTGTAATGTAACTGTTTTATCCTATCGCATTTTAGCATTTATCTTTATTTTCCCACTATTTTCTTTAAAAAAACCTAAATACAGGTTTCTGTCCCCAATCCACTCTAAAAAAAGCTACATTTTTGGGATTAGGTAGATTTCTTTTATTACAGACAAAAAAATCAAAATTCTGACAATTAGATTAAATATGTCGGAATTTTGACTTTTTTATTTTATTCTTCTAGGTCAGATACTTTACTTCTTAAATAGGCCTGTATAAACGGATCTATTCCACCATCCATAACTTGTGCAATGTTTCCCGTTTCATAATTTGTGCGGTGATCTTTCACCATTGAATAAGGATGAAAAACATATGATCTGATTTGAGAACCCCAACCAATTTCTAATTGTTCGCCTCTTATAGCAGCCATTTCTTTTTCTTGTTCTTCAACTTCAAGTTGGTAAAGTTTTGCTTTCAACATACTCATAGCTTGATCTCTATTTTTCAATTGTGAGCGCTGAGCTTGACTTGCCACTACCACGCCACTTGGAATATGCGTAATTCGAACAGCAGAATCGGTGGTATTGATATGCTGTCCACCTGCTCCAGTTGCTCTGTAAGTGTCTATTTTCAAATCATCTGAATTAATTTTAATGTCCACGCTGTCGTCTAATTCTGGAACAACATCGATAGAAACAAACGACGTATGTCTTCTTCCGGCAGAGTCAAAAGGTGAAATCCGTACTAAGCGATGAACCCCTTTTTCAGCTTTTAAATATCCATATGCGTTCATTCCTTTGATAAGCAACGTAACACTCTTGATACCTGCTTCATCACCAGATTGATAATTGAGCGTTTCAATTTTAAATCCTCTTTTTTCAGCCCATCTTGTGTACATACGAAGCAATAAGCTTCCCCAATCTTGTGATTCGGTTCCACCTGCTCCAGGATGAAGTTCAATAATCGCATTATTTTTATCATATGGGTCACTCAATAATAGATCTAGTTCATATTGATCTAACTTATCTAAGAAAGGACTGATTTTACTATTTAACTCTTTGGCTAATTCTTCATCATTCTCTTCTTTGACCATTTCAAGTAACAACTCTAAATCTTCTTTCTCGGTTACAAGGTCATTATATTGATTGTATTTTTCTTTCAACTCGTTTGCTTCATTAATAACAGTTTGAGCTTTTTGGGCATCTTCCCAAAAAGTTGGTTCCGTCATTCTATCATTGTATTCAGCAATGTCTCTTTCCAGATTCTCTAAGTCAAAGAGACCTCCCAAAACCATTTATTTTTTTATCTGCCGTTTCTAAATAATTTCTAATATCACTTAACTCCATTATTCCCACTCCAATTCAGAAAAACACGACTCTACTAGCAAATCGTGTTTTTCTTCTATCTATTTTAGTTGACTTGATTCTTAAAAAAATATTTACGGATGCTGCTTATTCAACATTTCCGTGGCAATTTTTATATTTTTTACCGCTACCACATGGACAAGGATCATTACGACCTATTTTTGAACTCTCTATTTTAATCGGTTTTTTGTGCGCTTCTTTCACTACTTGGCCATCACCCGTCGAACGTGCAGTCGTTCCTTTTGCAACTTGTTCTCTTTTTAAATTTTGACGAATTTGTGATTTCATGAGTAGACGTGTAACTTCATAATCAATAGAAGCAATCATTTCTTCAAATAATTTGAACCCTTCTGCTTGATACTCAACTAATGGATTGCTTTGTCCATAAGCACGAAGTCCAATTCCTTGACGCAATTGTTCCATCGTATCGATGTGTTCAGTCCATTTACTATCTACCACACGTAGAATAACAACTTTTTCAAATTCTAATACTTGCTCTTTACCATTTAATTGTTTTTCTTTTTCAGTATAGATAGATTGTGCTGCATCTAACAATACTGTTTCAATTTCTGCAACTGTTTTACCTTCTAAATCACTTAGAGCGATATCATCCGGATGAACTAATGCAGCTTGTGCAAAATCAAGTATGGTTTGTAATTTCCATTCTTCTTTTGTTCCTTGAGTATTAATTTGAACAATACGTGAAATGGTACGCTCGATCATTGGAACAGTCACATGTTTTAGTGACTCTTCAGCCATGATGACTTCAAGTCTTTGATTGTACATGATTTCGCGTTGTTCACGCATCACATCATCATATTGCAACACATTTTTACGTGTATCATAGTTATTTCCTTCAACACGTTTTTGAGCAGACTCTACTTGACGAGAAATCATTTTGCTTTGGATTACAGCGTCTTCTTCACTAACTTTTAAGCGTTCAAGAACAGCTTGAATACGTTCTGAACCGAATCGTTTCATCAGTTCATCTTCTAAAGAAAGATAGAATTGAGTCACACCAGGATCTCCCTGACGACCTGAACGTCCACGCAATTGATTGTCAATACGACGTGATTCATGACGTTCTGTACCAATGACACATAATCCGCCTACTTCACGAACACCTGCGCCTAATTTGATATCTGTTCCACGTCCAGCCATATTTGTTGCTATAGTAACGCCGCCTTTTTGGCCAGCATTAGTAATAATCTCAGCTTCTTTAAAATGATTTTTAGCATTTAAAACTTGATGTGGAATTTTATTTTTTCTTAACAACCCTGATATCAATTCAGAAGTTTCAACGGCAACCGTTCCAACTAGTACTGGCTGACCATTGGCATGGCGTTCTTTAATTTCTTCCACTACAGCATTGTACTTACTTTCCAATGTTGGGTAAAGCAAATCGGCTTTATCTTCACGAATAAGTGGTTTATTCGTTGGTATTGAAACAACATGGATATTGTAAATTTCACGGAATTCTTCTTCTTCCGTTTTTGCCGTACCTGTCATACCTGCTAATTTTTTATACATACGGAAATAGTTTTGGAACGTAATATTTGCCATAGTTTTTGATTCATTTTGAATCTCTACATTTTCTTTTGCTTCAATAGCTTGATGCAAGCCATCAGAATAGCGACGACCTTCCATAATTCGACCAGTAAATTGGTCAACAATCATTACTTTTCCTTCTTGGATAACGTAATCCACGTCATGATGCATAATAAAATTAGCTCTCAACGCTTGGTCAATATGGTGTGTCAAAGCTTGATTTTCAACATCATACAAATTATCAATTCTAAATGTTTTTTCAGCTTTTTCAATTCCATTTTCGGTTAAAGCAATTGTTTTAGAAGGAATATCAATTGTATAGTCGTCCTCTTCTTTTAATCCTTTAACAAAAAAGTCTGTTCGATTATAAAGAGCTGTAGATTTCTCTGCTTGACCTGAAATAATCAATGGTGTTCTAGCTTCATCAATTAAAATAGAGTCGACTTCATCGACAATAGCGTAATTTAATGGTCTTTGTACCATTTGTTCTTTATAGACAACCATGTTATCTCTAAGGTAATCAAATCCCAATTCATTATTCGTACTGTACATAACATCCGCTAAATAAGCTTCACGTTTTTCTTCTGAAGATTTTGAATTTAAGTTTAAGCCCACAGTTAAGCCTAACCATTCATACAACTCTCCCATTTCAGTAGCATCACGACTAGATAAATATTCATTTACCGTTACAACATGAACGCCTTCACCTGTTAATGCATTTAGATATACAGGCATTGTTGCCGTTAAAGTTTTACCTTCACCCGTTTTCATCTCTGGAATATTTCCACGATGTAGAGTAACTCCACCCATCAATTGCACATGATAAGGGTACAACCCTAATACGCGTTTAGCTGCTTCTCGTACAACTGCAAAAGCTTCAGGCAGCAAAGCGTCTAAGCTCTCTCCATCTTGGTATCTTTTTTTAAATTCCGGTGTTTTTGCTTTTAATCCATCATCCGGTAGATTTGCCATTTCATCCGCAAACTCTTCAACTTGCTTAGCTATTTTGCTTAGGCTTTTTAATTCTTTTTTATCATTTTCAATTAAGTTACGTAAAAAATTCGCCATCAGTCTTTCTCCCCTATATCTTTATCTATATTTCTGTTTATGTTAGTTACATTTCATTTACTGTTAGACAAGTTGACTTCAGCTTGACATTTGTACTGCATTTTTCTGACAAAAGTCTCTATTCTTGTTAATTCTATCATTACTGATTCACAATTGAAACCTTTTTATCTATATTAATCATCGCTTTGCAAGATGCTTTTTTACAAAGAATCAGAAAACAAAAAAACTTCAAAGCAAGAAAGAATATTCTCTCGCTTTGAAGTTTTTTAATTTTTCAGTACATTTAATTATTCTGTTTCAATTAAGCCGTATTTTCCATCTTTACGACGGTACACAATACTTGTTCCATTTGTATCTGCATCTTCAAAGATAAAGAAATTATGACCTAACATATCCATTTGTAGAACAGCTTCTTCACTATCCATAGGTTTCAATGATAGTCGTTTTGTTCTAACGATATTCACTTCATCTTCATGTGATTCTTGTTCTTCACCTGGTAAAACAGGAGGAACAACCACATTGGATCCGCGAGTTCTACGATTAATTTTAGTTTTATATTTGCGCATTTGTCGTTCAAGTTTATCTGAAACTAAATCCACACTTCCATATAAGTCAGGCGAGGTTTCTTCCGCACGTAAAACCAAGTAAGGTAAAGGAATAGTTACCTCCACTTTAGCAGTTTTATCGGAATACGTTTTCAAATTAACGTGGGCTGTTGCTTCAGGTACATCATTAAAATATTTCTCAACTTTCCCCACTTTTTTTTCAACATAGCTGCGAATAGCTGCAGTTACCTCAATATTTTCGCCACGGACATTATATTTAAACATAGACACTCTCCCCTTTCATCTGATTGTTTCTCAGAATCAGCTTCATCAGTTGGACCACTCAAATGATGATATGCTTAAATTAATTATATATTAACCCCAAAATATTGCAAATAAAATCGATTACATTTAGGGGATTTTAACGAGAAATTGAAAACGTTTCAATGCTTTTTGCTCCATTTTCAAATAAACAGTCTGCAGCATGAAAAAAAGTCCGGCCTGTTGTATAGATATCATCAACTAAAATGATTGATTTGCCTTTTATATTCTCTTGAAAGATTTCAGCTACTTTAAACGGTTGTGGAGACAGCATCCGCATTTTACGATCTTTGCTTGATTGTTTTTCTCCTGTTCCACAGTGAATTAACGCTGGCATGTACTTTACCTTTGCAAATTCCAACAAGCCTTCAACTTGATTGAAGCCTCTTAATTGTTTGCTTTTATAACTTATCGGGATAGGAATGATTAATTTCTTCTGCTTATAAAAAAAAGTTTGAATCTCCTTTTTATATAATTCTCCAAGCCGATAATCTCCAGCATATTTATAGGCTTCTATCCACTCTTTTATGAAATCATTGTATTGGTAAAGAGCTGTATGTTTGAATGGATAGTTCGGATAGTCTGCTTTCCATTTTTGACAATCTGGACAGAGCCCATCCTCGCTCCAGTAACGACTACAGCCCAGACAGACAGGGCCAATCTGTAATGAAACTAATTTAGCAGAACATGAATCACACCTAACTGTGGGTTCAATTTTAGTAAAAGTAAGCAATGTTCTTAACTGAATGACTTCTTTTTGAGGTTTCTTGCACCATAAACAATTCATTGATTTATCAGTAACCCTCTTTCACGAGCTAAGCGATTCATTTTTTTTATTTGACGAATAGCACTTTTTAAGGCTTTTGTTTGACCATAATGGAGAAAAAGCACTTCACCAGTTGGAAAGTCCTTGTGCCTACCAGCACGACCGGCAATTTGAATCAAAGCGGCTTCTGTAAATGTTCGATCTTCAGCACCGATAACTAAAACATCTATATCTCGGAAAGTGACACCTCGTTCCAGAATAGTCGTCGTTAGCATGAACTGATAGGTTTCATCACGCATACTCTCTACTTTCTCTTTGCGTTGTCCATCTTCAGAAGAAACACTTGTAAATGAACAGTGCGGAAAAATTTCCTTAAGGTATACTGAAAAGTCTATCATCAATTCTATATTCGGTACAAAAACAAGAAATCGACGATGTGCTTGTATCAGACGGTTAATTTCTTTATAGATAACCGCTTTCTTTTGCCGCTTAATGATCGCATTACGCCAATCTCCTGCCCACATGGCTTTAGGTTCTGGCAAAGCATATCCATGATAGCGTGCCGGTAAAATTGAAGCGGTTAATTTTTTTTGCGCAATATCCTGCCTCATTTTTTTATTTGGAGTAGCCGATAAGTAAATAAGGGCTCCTTTCGTTTTTTTGGCTTTTTGTGCTGCAAACTGTAAACCATTATCTGTATCAAACGGAAAAGCATCAATTTCATCAATAATTAAAACGTCAAAAGCCTCTTTAAACCGCATCAACTGATGCGTCGTGGCAATAACTAATTGTGTGTACCTATAGGACTCTTCCATATCTCCATAAAGAGTGAGCTGTTCGACATCTTGAAATGCACTTTTTAGACGAGGTGCTAATTCTAAACACACATCAGTCCTTGGCGAAGCAATGCAAACCCTTTTTCCTTCCCTTATCGCCAACTCAATTCCTTTGAACAACATTTCTGTTTTTCCAGCACCCGCTACTGCCCAAATCAATCTTGTTTGTGCTGCCTTTATCGTCGACTCAATCTCTTTAGACGCCCTTTCTTGTTGGACTGATAATTTCCCTTGCCAAGTTAATACTGGTTCTTTTACAGGAGAAAATCGATTTTTTTCTGTAAGGGCATAAAGCAGACTGCATCTTTTTATTTTTCCCATTTGAAGACAACGAATGCAATAAAAACAGTGGTCTCCACAATTGCATGGAGCGGATTGTCGGTCTTGCGGCTGGTTAGATCCACAACGACGGCAGGTTATTTGTTTTCCTATTTCTATGAAACCTGGTGAAGTAGTCCCTTCCCACTCTTCAGGTAAACCATCGTTCAGCTCACTTTGCACTAATTCTCTTCCCATCAAAAAATAATCCATCTCAACTCACCTCTTTATAGTAATGTACGCAAAAAAAAGAGGTTGAGAAAAATATCTCACCTCCTTTTGACTATTAAATAGTTGTTCTAAATGAATTTTTTAATAAAAATAGTATAATAGCTTAATTTTTTGTCGAATCTTCTATCCAAGTCATTCCTAATGCGCCTTCACCTAAATGTGTCCCAATAACCGGACCGAAATAACTGAGTTCATAACGAATAGTTGGGTAACGGTGTTTTAAGTTTTCCATCCACTCAATCGCTTCTTGTTCAGCATTAGCATGAATAATTGTCGAAACGATTGGATAACCTTTTGCGACATCTTCACCTAATATCTCTTCGATTCTTTTAAGTGCTTTTTTCTTCGTTCTTATTTTTTCAAAAACCGTAATTTTTTTATCTTCAAAATGTAAAATTGGTTTTATTTTTAATAATGACCCAATCATTGCTGATCCATTGGAAAGTCGTCCTCCACGAACCAAATGATGCAAATCATTTACGACAAAGTAGGCCTGTAGTGTGGGTTGCATTTTTTCAAATGCCTGGAAAATTTCCTCAACGGTTGCCCCTTCATTTGCCATTCTGGCTGCTTCTAGTACAAAATACCCTTGTGCTGAGCAACTGATTCCTGAATCATAAGGATAAATCTTTAAACCTTCATATATATTCGCTAAACTTGCTATCGTGTTGTATGTTCCGCTAAGTTCACTCGACAAATGAACACTTATAACAGCATCATAATTTTTTGAAAGTTTATTAAATAAATCTATCGTTTGACCAATGGTTGGTTGAGAACTTGTCGGCAAAGCATCCATTTCTTCGACTCTTTTAAAAAAATCATTATTCGTTATGCTCGTTTCTTCTATAACATCATTTCCCATAATTACCGATAAAGGTAACCTGTAAATAGAATATTGTTCACATTGCTCTTCTGTTAGATAAGCAGTACTGTCTGTTACAACTGCGATCCTCAAATCATCACCTCACTAGCGTATTTTTGTATCTAAAATTTTATACTTAAGATAAAAGTATAGCATATATATTTTAGGGTTCAACCTCCTCAATTGCTCAGACTGGTTTTGCTTATTTTTTCTATGATTAGACCTTGTTGAATACTCGTACTAACGGTACACTAACTAAACAAAGTAATTACTTAGGTTAACGAAAGGATTATCTATGTTAAATCATTATTATACAATTGAACAAGATGGGCAATTTGAATTAGAAATTAAAAAATCTCGTTTTATTTGCCATTTAAAGCAGGTAACAACTGAAACAGATGCTCAAACCTTTATTCAAGCAGTTAAAAAGGAACACAGCAAAGCCAATCATAACTGTGTTGCTTATTTGATTGGTGAACAAGATGAAATTCAACGTGCATACGATGATGGAGAACCCTCTGGCACAGCTGGTGTTCCTATGTTAGAAGTTCTGAAAAAAAAACAATTAAAAAATGTTGTTGTTGTTGTTACTCGTTATTTTGGTGGTATCAAGCTTGGAGCAGGTGGCTTAATACGTGCGTATGGAAAAGCTGTCAGCCAGGGGTTGGTTGAAATCGGTGTAGTTGAAAGAAGACTACACACTCAAATAACTGTTGTCGTTGCTTATCCAGCCTCTGGAAAATTAGAAAATTCTCTTCGTGAAGCAAACTATACAATTAAGGATGTTCTTTATTCCGAAGTGGTCTCTTTTGTCTGCCTAGTAGATCAAGAACACCTGAATGCGTTCCAAGAAGAAGTTATTGAATGGCTTAATGGGCAGGTAAGTTTTAAAATAGGTGAAAACGTTTATTGTGACAAAAAAATGTAACGTTAATATTAAGAAATCGTTACTTTTTTTAAATAAACTTTCTACTTGTTTTTATTCGTGATAGAATAAACAAGATATTTTAGGCTAAAGATTTTGTGTAGTGGCCTCTATTTGATCAACTGAAAAGCAAAATGATTTTTTGAAGGAGAATGAGAGTGAAGAAACATTCTAATACTAGCAGAAGTGTATCGTACGTTAATAAAAGAAAAAAACGAAAAAATATTATTATTCTCAGTATACTAATTCCAATTATGATCATCCTTTTAGGAGGAGCAGTTTATGCAGCTAAGCTATACGCAACTGCTCAAAAAACGATTGATGATTCGTATCATGAGCTAGATCGTACGAAAGAAATAGAAGTCGATCCGATTAAAGAAACGACTTCTATCTTGATCATGGGAATTGATGATACTGAAGATAGAAAGCTTGGCAGTTCAAGAACGGATTCACTTATCTACCTTACTATCGACCCTAATAACCATGAAGTAAATATGGTCAGTATCCCTAGAGATACATATACTCCAATCATGTACCAAGGGGAAAATGAAGGTGAGGACAAAATCAACTCCGCTTATAGCGAAGGTGAGGAACAAGCAACAATTGAAACAGTTGAAGAATTGCTAGATGTTCCTATTCATTATTACGTAACATTTAATTTTGATGCCTTTTTAAAAATCATTGATGCTTTAGGTGGAGTCGAAATGGATGTTCCGATAACTTTCTCAGAACAAAATTCTGATGGTAAGATGAATCAAATCACTTTAGAAAAAGGGTATCAAACGTTGAATGGTGAAGAAGCGTTAGCCTTGGCTCGTACAAGAAAAATTGATAATGACGTGATGCGTGGAGAAAGACAACAATTGCTGATACAAGCCATTGTAGAAAAAGCCTTAAGTGTTGGTTCAATTACTAAATACACTGATGTTATTGAAGCTGTTGGATCAAATATGCGTACAGATTTAACGTTTAATGAAATGCTAGGAATCGCTCAAACAGGACTAGAAGGTTCATATAAATTCAACTCTTATACATTTGAATGGACTGATTTCATGTTAAATGGTGCAAGTATGGTTGAACTTTATCCAGATAGTGTTGATTTTATTAGTCATCGTTTCCGAGTAGCATTAGGTCTAGATTCTTTAGATGAACGTGATGCTGAAGATTATGAATTTGAAACAAATGGCTTAACGAATTACGCTTACTAGAGGACTTCGTTCTTTATCTTTTGCATAATTTAATAAATAAAAAAATGGGCACCAAGACTGTTTAATCTTGGTGCCCATTTTTTATCGTTTTCGATTTAATTTCTTTGCAAAACGTCCTAGTCTTGATAATAAAGGTCTTCTTTCTTCACTCACTAAACCAATTAATTCCATAAACAACTCTAAACCAAGCAATAATCCTATGGTTAACATTATGGAACCTATGAAATCAGATAATGGATACATTAATGCAATCAATGAAAACATTGCGGCAATACAGTAAATAGCCAGTACCGTTTGTCTATGAGTCAAACCTAATGTCATTAGGCGATGATGCAAATGCATTTTATCCGCACTAGAAATTGGTTTTCGATTTAACCGTCTTCGCAATATAGCGGCTACCGTATCAGTAATCGGTATGCCTAATATGACAACCGGTATGATAACTGTAATCAATGTAGCATTTTTCAATCCTTGTAACGACATAATAGAAATCATAAAGCCTAGAAATAAAGCGCCAGTATCTCCTAAAAAAATGCGAGCTGGAAAAAAATTATACGGTAGAAAACCAACAGCTGCAGCAACTAGCGTAAAAATCATGATAGGTACCACAACATCATCAATCGTTAAAAAGAAAAATCCAATGATACCCATGGTCGTTAAGGCAATAATTGAAACTCCAGTTGCTAGCCCGTCTAGGCCATCAATTAGATTAACAGCATTTGTAATAGCTAATATCCACAGTAACGTTATTGGTAAACTGAAAACACCTAATTGTATTTCTCCAATTAAAGGCAATGTAACAAGATCCATTCGAATATCAGCAACATAATAAATGATAAGCGCGCCTATAACAATACCTAACAGTTTCATTCTTGGCGATATCTCGACTAAGTCATCGATTATACCTGTGATAATGATAACAGTAGACGCAATAAACAAGGGTATCACTTGTTTAAAAGGGATAGGTTGCAAAAAAAACAATGAAATATAAAAAGACAAGTAGATGGCTAATCCACCTAATGTTGGCATAGGCTTTACGTTTACTCGTCTTTCACCAGGTTTGTCTATAGCATTTACTTTTAATGCTAATTTTTTTATTAGCGGTGTTAGTATAAAACTGATAATGACTGTTAACAAACAGAACACTAAAACTTGAAACATATCATACATAAAAAAGAAACCTACTTTCAAAGCCATTCTTCATTTCATTATACAAACATAATTACTAAAACACAATTGCAATTTAGTTTTGAATTTTACGAGTACCGTGAAAACAAAAAAAATTACGCTAGCAATTGCTTAGCGTAAATCTTTTTCTAAATAAAATTCAAATCTTTCGCCTACATATTGAGTACGAACATACTCAAAAGGCAGATTTTCTTTTGAATAACTAATTTGTTTTAACTGAAGAATAGATTCCCCACGTTTTATTGATAAATATTCCGCAATTTTTTCAGAAGCTCTCATGGCTGAAACGGTTTGTTCAGCTCGCATGACGGTAATGCCTTGTTCAGATTCCAATACTTTATAGAGAGATTTTGTGATTTCCTGTTTTCCTAACGATTCCACCAGATAATATGGAATCGTTGCTACTTCAAAACAAATGGGAATTTCATCAGCATAACGAATCCGTTCCATTCTTAAAACCATATCTTCAGTCTTTAACTTCAAATTTCCAGCTTCACTCACACTGGCAGGCTTCACGTGATAAGAAATTGTTTTACTTGTTGGTTTTCGTCCTTGTGAAATCATAATATCTGTAAAACTTTGAATACCTGCCATTTTTTCTTGCACTTTTTTATTGGATACATAGGTACCAGACCCTACTTTTCGCTCTAGTATTCCTTCATCTACAAGAGTTTGTACGGCTTGTCTCAAGGTCATTCGGCTGACACTAAATTGGATAGCTAAATCTCTTTCAGAAGGAATACGCTCTCCAATTTTCCAAACTTCTTGTTCTATCATTTTTCTTATCTGATTATGAATTTGAATGTAAATGGGTGTCGCCTTAGCCATTATTTCGCTCCTAACGTTGAATTAATTTCGCTGCTGCCTCATCTACAATCATAATTACATTGTCATGATTTTGCAAGATACTTCCAGGGACATTTTCAGTTACAGGTCCTTCAATTGTATTTTTGATAGCTTCAGCTTTTGTTTCACCATACGCCATCAAAATTATTTTTTTAGATTTCATAATTGATTTGATTCCCATTGAGTAAGCTAAACGTGGAACATCTTCAATAGTATCAAAAAAGCGTTTATTCGCTTCAATTGTAGATGGAAGCAATTCAACTTTATGTGTTGTTAAATCAAAAGAAGTCCCAGGTTCATTAAATCCGATATGTGCGTTGCTGCCAATACCTAAAATTTGAATATCAATTGGGTGTTTTTCAATAATTTGATCATAACGTTCACATTCTTCTTGTGCGTCTTTAGCCATACCATTTGGTACAAATGTTTCTTTAAATGGTTTTTTAGAAAAAAGTTCTTGGTCCATAAAATAATGGTAACTTTGAGAATCTGTAGGTGCAAGTCCCACATATTCATCTAAATTAAGAGCTGTCATTTCTGAAAAATCTACGTCACTTTGAATCATTTCGTGATACAAAGTAATAGGTGTACTCCCTGTAGCTAAACCTAATACTTTTGCTCCTTGATTCATGCCTTCTTTAATCAATTCAAATGCTTTCTTTCCGCCTTCGATGTTATCTTTCACAATAATTAGTTCCATTTTTTAATTTCCACCTTTTCTTTTCAATTTTAGTTTAATAAACCATTTTCCCGTAACTAAATGTATGCTCTACATCAAAATCATTGCTCATTAAAATTAAATCAGCATCCATTCCAGTTTTTAAACTACCTTTTTTATTTAACCCAAATTCTCTTGCTTGATTGACAGAAGTCATTTTTACAGCATCTTCAATAGAACAACCTGTAAAAGCCATAATGTTTTTAAATGCATCATTGAACGTTAATACACTTCCTGCTAGCGTTCCATCTTCTAATCTTGCTTGGCTATTTTTCACTAAAACTTTTTGTCCACCTAATTCACTTTCTCCATCTGGCAAGCCTTTAGCACGCATTGAATCTGTGATTACTTCAATTCTGTCTGGACCTTTAACTTTATATGCAAGGTTAACCATATCAGGATGGATGTGGTACCCATCGACAATCATTTCAGTATAAATAGAGTCTTCTAAGAATGCATGACCAGTCACTCCAGGTTCGCGATGATGTAACCCTCTTTGTGCATTATACAAATGTGTAATATGAGAAGCTTTAGAATCCATCAACTGAGCTCTAGTAGCATTGCTGTGTCCGATTGAAAGGACAATATTATGATTCACACAATAATCTTCAAATTCTGAAGCATCGCTTGTTTCAGAAGCATACGTTACTAATCGAATCCGGTTCCCACTTAACTTGTTCCATTTTTCCATTTGTTTTGCATCTGGCACACGAATAAATTCTTCTGGTTGTGCTCCTTTAAAAACTTTCGAAACAAAAGGACCTTCTAAATGAATTCCTTGTATCGCTGGATTTTTAATGGCCGCTTCATTGATCGCTACCAGTGCTTTATCGATAGCATCGTAAGATTGCGTCATCGTTGTCGCAAAGTAAGAAGTGATTCCTTCTTGATGCATTTTTTGGATCATTTGATTGATTTCTTCTGAATTCGCATCCATATTGTCGTAGCTGTATCCACCATGACTGTGGACATCAATAAACCCAGGCAAAACAATTTTCCCTGAAGCATCTTGTTCTTGATCAGCCGTTTCTTTTTTATATTCACTCATTCTTCCTACAGCTAAAATTTCTTCAGAGAAACGAATAAAAGCATTTTCAATCTTTTCTTCTCCTGTATACACTGTTACATTTGTAAATACATTAGCCATTTAAGTTTTCTCCTTTACTCTTTTTTATCATTATAAATGGTATAGACCAAAAAAGCAAGCGAAAAAATAAAGCATTTAATCTTCAAAGAAGTTAAACGCTTTACTATAATTTTCACCCACGGTCACATCGTATTGAATTGTATCATAAACCTTTAATAACTCTTGTGTTTCTTCTGAAAGATCTGCTCTTTTTTCAAATACTTCTGTTGAATTTCGTTCAATATATAACCCTTTTTCAAAAGCTGGCAAAGCTTCTTCTAACTCCATCAACAAAGCATAATAAGGGGTAACTTGCGCATTTGTAGTATTTAAAATATGATTCATGAAATAAATTGGGCTGATGGTTCCTAATGCACCCGATTTTTCTGCAAAGTTAGGATAAACTAACAGCGGAGTCTGATGCATTTTTAAACTTCCATTGGTTTCAGCAATAGTTTCACTATAAAAACTAGGTAAGTGGTCGCCCCAGAATATGACAATTGTTTTTTCAGGTAATTCATCTATAGTTGTTAAAAAATCAGCTAGTGCGTCATCACTATAAGACAAGTCCTGCAAATAGTTAGCTGCTTCTTTGGCATTTCCCGTTCCTTGAGCTGAGAAAGCTGTTCCAGGGTATTTACCACTATAAACCATATGATTCTGCATGGTAACCAAATGAATAAAATCCGATTCATCTGTGGTTTCCATTTGTTGTAAGACTTCTTGATAAGCTGATTCATCTGAAATATAAGGATTTTGACCTTTTTTAGCTGAAAACTCCATATTTGTTTCATTTAAAAATGTTGTAAACCCTAACTTTTGATATACTTCATTCCGTTTATACATCGTTGTATTATAGGGATGAATAGCCGTTGTTGCATAACCCTGCTGTTTTAAATAGGAGATGGCAGATGGCAGTTCATTCATTCTAGAAACCAATTGCGTATAAGGAGTTGTTAAACTTGCCGACATTGGTTCCATGGACAGTCCCGTCAATACTTCAAATTCAATATTGGCCGTTCCACCTCCATATCCTTGAGATAAAATTGTTCCACTCAAAGTAGTTTCCTTCAATAGTCGTATTTTTGGAATAGGATCTTCTGAAACGGTTACTCCTTCCAGAGCTAAAGGATCTGAAAAACTTTCATTCATTACATAAACGATATTCACATCATTTATTGCTGCTGGTCTCGTTTCGTTTATTTCAGCTGCTCTTTCTTTGTATTTTTGAACGATATCCGCTATTTGTTTTTTTGAATAGTTAGCTGGTTCTGTCATTGCATCGACACCCAAGTTATACAAAAAGCCTCCTATAAAGCCATTATTATAATAATTCATTTGTTGGCTGTAAGGTATCCAATAGGCATAACGATCGTAGGCAGACTTCAATACATTTCCCGGCTGATTAAATCCAATGCTGTAATGAAGAACACCGCTAGTGATAATAAACGTTACTCCTCTTACTATCCAGTTTAATTTCTTTTGTACCGGATTAGTCCATCGCTTTGAACTTCTTTTTTTCTTAATGAACAAGATAATACCTAGGCTCACTAGACTTATTAGTAAGATAATAACCGCTATTACTAATTTTCTATCAACCATTTTAAGCAAAAAAGGCAATTCATTGATCATCGTGAAATCAGAGGGATATAACGGCTCACCGCGTAAGGCCATCTTCTGTTGCGTGGTCACTCCCATTGCTACTGTGATAATCAACAAAATTAATGCACTCAACCAACGAGAGCCGCTGAGTGCTGTAAGCCATAAATACAGCGTAAATAACAAAAACATTCCTAATAAAAACATCTCTGTATGCCACTGAAAAGTAAAATGAATAGCTAAGGAAAAATTATATTGATTTTGAAACAGTTGCAAGGAAAAGTTTCCAATGAATGCTGTAATCAATCCTAAAAGAATCGTTTTCAAACCATTTATCAGCCTACCAGAATCGCTATCTGTAAATTGATTCATTCGTTTTTTATTTATTTTTTTCATCACAGTCACCTTTACTAAAAACGTTCTTAACCTGTTTTATTTTTTTGGCTTTTTATCTGTTTCTTTTAAAATATAAATGGGTCTTTTTTTTGTTTCTAAATAGGTTTTTCCAAGATATTTCCCTACTATACCTAAACAGAATAATTGCAATCCTCCGATAGCTAGTATAATCGTCACTAAAGAAGGCCACCCAGCTGTTGGATCGTCAAATAAGACCGTTCGAATAATAATCACGATCATGAAGAATACAGCAATAATAAAAGAGGCTAATCCTACAAACGATGCTAGTGCCAAAGGAATATCTGAAAAATCGACTATTGCATCTAATGAGTATTTAAATAAAGACCATACCGACCAAGACGACTTGCCAGCCACACGTTCCTTATTTTCAAACTCTAAATATTTTGTGTCAAATCCTACCCAACTAAAAATCCCTTTTGAAAAACGATTTACTTCAGTCATACTGAGAATAGCATCCACCATTTGGCGGGTCATCAATCTATAATCTCGCGCTCCATCTACAAATTTCACATCTGAAATACGATTCATCACTCGATAAAACTCTTTTGCTAAAAATGACCGAATAGGGGGCTCGCCTTTTCGATTGACTCTTCTTGTCCCTACACAATCATAAGATTCATCCCGTATTAAATGGAGCATTTGTGGCAATAATTCAGGTGGGTCTTGCAAATCCACATCCATTACAGCTACATAGTCACCAGTAGTATGCTCTAACCCTGCATACAAAGCAGCTTCCTTTCCAAAATTTCGTGAAAAGGACAAATATCGAATCGAATCGGGGTAATCTTGTGCCATTTCTCTTAATACCGTTAATGTATGGTCTTTCGAACCATCATTAACAAAGATATATTCTATAGTCGTATTCGTCAACGCTGTACGGATTTTCTCCACTGCAGCAAAAAAGAGAGGAATCGTTTGTTCCTCATTATAACAAGGAACGACGAGTGACAACTTCTCCATTTCCATTCGTTCCACCTCCTTGTTTTTTTTTTTTGAAAAGACTTTAAAAATCTAGCCAATTTATAAGAACAAAAAAGCTGGAATTTGTCTTCCAGCCTTTTATAAATGCTTATTTCCTTTATTGTTCAATTTTTCATTTCCAAAAATCATCAAATATCGTAATTGGCAAGTGTCGTTTGTGTTCTGTTTTTACAAACCAACTTTCAATTTTTTGAGCTGCTTCTGCTGGCACTTCTTTGCCTTCTAAGTAATCATCAATTTGATCATAAGTTACGCCTAATGCTTTTTCATCTGGTAATGATGGTTTATCTTCTTCTAAATCTGCAGTTGGTATTTTTTCGTATAGATGTTTTGGGGCTTCAAGTTCTTTTAATAGAGCTTTTCCTTGGCGTTTATTTAATCTAAAGATTGGATTAATGTCCGTTCCGCCATCACCAAATTTAGTGTAAAATCCGGTAACGGATTCCGCAGAATGATCGGTTCCCACTACAGCACCCTTATGACTTCCAGCTATAGCATATTGAATAATCATTCGTTGACGAGCTTTGATGTTTCCTTTAACAAAATCACTAACAGTTGTACTGCTATCTTCTAAAGTTTGTACAGTTGCATCTACTCCAGGTTTCACATTAACTTTAACAACTTTATCTGCTCCAATAAACTCAATGGCATCCATAGCGTCTTTTTCATCGGCTTGTTCCCCATAAGGGAGGCGTACAGCAATAAATTGATATTCGTTATCTCCAGTCTCTTCTCGCAATTCAGTCATGGCCAACTGGCTTAATTTCCCAACTAACGTCGAGTCTTGCCCTCCGCTGATACCCAATACTAACGTTTTTAAAAAAGAATATTTTTTTATATAATCTTTTAAAAAATCCACACTTTTTCGTATTTCAATTTTTGGATCAATAGATGGTTGAACGCGCATTTCTTCAATGATTTGTTTTTTTAATTCTGCCATATCTGTGTCCCCTTTTCTTTGATTAATCGTTAAACGTAGTATAGCATAGTTTTTTTTGACTTTATCATTTCTAACTTCAAAAAAAGAATCAGTAACTGATCCTTTTTTTGAAACTATTTTACTATTAGATAAGTGGTTTATTTGACAGTTTTTTCACGTCATCGCGTGCTTTTTCAATGGACTTAATTTTATGGTGATACGCTGATTGTGATAGATCTACTGGATATGCCTCTGGATTTAAGCTACGTTTATACTCTTCCCAAAGCATCCCTAAACTGACTTCAGCATACGTTTTAATTTCCATTAATTTTGGCAGATCATACACTAATTCTCCATCTACAAAAATTTCTTTTAGTAGAGGTCTAGCACTAAAATCCGTTACTGTTTTATTAATATATGTGTGTACCGGATGGAACATAAACAATTCTTCTTTTTGGTCGGGTCTTTCTTCCCAAAGAGTAATATAATCGCCTTCTGACTTGCCATCTTCATTTTTAGTAATACGCCACACCTGTTTTTTACCCGGTGTTGAAACTTTTTCAGCATTGCTAGAAAGTTTCAATGTGTCTACCATATTTCCTTGTTCATCTTCAATAGAAACTAATTTATAAACAGCTCCCAGAGCCGGTTGGTCGTATGCTGTGATTAATTTTGTCCCTACGCCCCATACATCAATGCGAGCACCTTGCATTTTCAAGTTTAAAATGGTCTTTTCATCTAAATCATTTGATGCATATATTTTTGCTTCAGTAAATCCAGCATCATCAAGTTGTTGACGTACTTTTTTTGAAATGTATGCCATGTCTCCACTATCAATCCGGACACCCAAAAAATTGATTTTATCGCCAAGTTCTCTTGCAACTCGAATAGCATTTGGAACGCCAGATTTCAAAGTATCATAAGTATCTACTAGAAAAACACACTCTTTATGTGTTGTCGCATACGCTATAAATGCATCATAATCATTGCGGTAAACTTGTACTAATGAGTGCGCATGCGTTCCACTAACAGGAATACCAAAAATCTTCCCTGCACGTGTATTACTTGTTGCATCACATCCTCCAATATAAGCAGCTCTTGTTCCCCAGATAGCTGCATCCATTTCTTGTGCTCTTCGCGTACCGAATTCTAAAACGGGCTCATTTTTTACAATTGATTTGATGTTAGATGCTTTGGTTGCAATCAACGTTTGGTAATTTAAAACATTTAAAATAGCTGTTTCAACTAGTTGGCAATCTGCTAACGGACCTTCTACTTGAATAAGCGGTTCTCCTGCAAAAACAACTTCTCCTTCAACCATTGAACGAATCGTTCCTTTGAATTTAAAGTCTTTTAAATAAGCTAAAAATCCTTCTGGGTATGTGTTTAAACTTCTTAAGTAATCAATATCACTTTGCGTAAATTTTAATTTTTGAATGTACTGCACAATGCGCTCTAATCCGGCAAAAACAGCATATCCACTATTAAAAGGGTTACTTCTAAAATACGATTCAAAAACCGCATGTGCATCTGCTTTTCCTAATTCCCAATAGGTTTTCATCATATTGATTTGGTATAGATCAGTGTGTAATGCCCAACTGTCATCTGGATATATCGTATTCATTACTCTTCCCCTATCTCTAATTTATTCCCGTTAATCATAACATAAAACTACTAGAAATATGGCGATTTAAAGATTTTATCTGACTAGCTTAAACCACGTATCCATCTAGGTATACTCTACCTGTTTCTTTACCTATGCGGACAGGTTTTTTTGCATGTCCATAATTTCTCAACTGAATTCCTTTAATAGCAACTTCTGCTGCCCGATATTGGATAGCTATAGCAATTTTGTCTGACCGATTCTCTTGTTTGGTTACAGCAAAAAACTGGTGAATGGCTACTTTTTGGTACGCAGATACAACTAGTGATCTTGGCGTTGAAGCTGTATAAAGATTAGTCGTTTGCGGATAACAAGCGGCAAGAAAAGTTGCTCGTATACCAAAAGCTGATTTCGAGTAAGCATCATCTCCTTGGTGGTGACCGATGTGCCTAAAATTATAAGATCGGTTGTCATGCTCCGAAAAGTGCCCAACAATTTGAACATCCGAAGCGGCCGAACTTGTTTCATGAGCTTTTATCTCAACCCCTCCAAAACAAAAAGCTGTATGGTTATTTACTAAAGTCACATGTTGCGAACCATCATCTACTTCGATTCCATTTGAATTAGAGTAGCCTTTTTTGTGAGAACGTCCACTAGGATGATGCGCATAAGAATTAGAGATAAACAGATAATCGCTATGGTGAGTGGTAATTCCATCATCGCCAAATCCGCTTGTTTCAATTTGATCAATCCAAACGTATTGACTGCCTCCAGTTGCTCTAAGACCGTCTCCTGAGTAATTATATAGTGTTGATGTAACATCGATGCCATGCAATCCCGGATTAATTATTTTCACATTACGAATTACAGCATATTTCACTTTGGCTAGCGTAATCCCGCTTGAGTATGTTCCACCGGTCGCTGTCTTTTCGGTGCTGCTTAACCTTGTAACATTCCAATCTAAACTCATTCCTTCAATATAGATATGATGATTGCCATTTAAATGATGTTTATTCGTAATCAAGCGTGCTTTTTTGGGGGCATCCTTATGCAAAACAAGCCTAGTTCGATTGATTCCACTTCCAACCAATTCTGTATGAGAAGGAACTTCAATTTCTCTAATGACATAATTTCCAGGTGGGATGATTACCCGTCTAAATCCTGAATCCAAAGCTTTTTTAAAGGCGGTTGTACAATCTTTCTCTCCATCACCCACTGCACCATAATCAAGAACAGATACCGTTTTTGTTCTCTTTTTCAACCAAGTCATTTCAAAATCCAATACTATTTTCCAAAGTGGGAAAACCGTGCCCTTTTTATTTACTAAGACAGGTGGTTCAGTCGTAAAATCATTTTTTACAGAACAGAGTCCACTGATTGTTGACCAACTTGATTTTTGTTGTGCCAAACTACCTGCTAGCGTTCGAAATATTTTTTCTGTTTCATCAATCGCTAGTTGCTTTTTTAACGGACTGCCGTATGAGGGGAAAACGGTCATTAATTTTTGCTGAATTATTTGTGTTTGATTCATTTTTTTCACCCCTAAGTTTTGTTATTTCATTCCTGAATCTTAATGTACAACAACTTACCGCTACATTGACCACAAACGTACTTTTGAGTATTCACTTTACGCTGACGATAAATGAACTGTGCACAACTTTGACATTGATACACTACTCTTTTTTTTACTGGCTTAGGGTTACCTAACGACTTTACAAATCTTGATCCACCGACTTCAGTTAATAGTTGTTTAAATTCTTTGTCTTTGTGCTGAAATCCTTTACCCGATAAATGCAAATGATAATGGCACAGTTCATGTTTAATCACGCCTAAAAACTCGTCTGCTCCAAATGTTTCTAACACTTTTAGATTGAAGTCTAAATGATGCGACTTTAAATGGTAACGCCCTCCAGTTGTACGCAACCGATTGTTAAAAGTTGCTTGGTGCTGAAAAGGCAATCCAAAACAATCGAGTGATGTCTTTTCCACTAGTACCTGTAACTCAATTTGATTCATTCCGACTCTTCCTTTTAAATCCTAATTTTATTTCATCAATTAATTACTTAGGCTTTATTTTACAAGTTTACCCGCTTTCCTACAACTAAAAACCGTTGCACAAAAAAAGGAGTTGGGACACGTACTCCCAATTCCTTTTTTTATAAAACTCTTATTCTTTTGGTTTCAACATGGTCAAAGCAATTCGCCCTTTTTTCAAATCAACATTATCGACCCAAACGGTTACGACATCTCCGACTGAAACAACATTTGTTGGGTGTTGCACATACCCTTTACTTAGTTTAGAAATGTGAACCATTCCGTCTTGTTTAACTCCAACGTCTACAAATGCACCGAAATCAACGACATTTCTGACAGTGCCTTCTAGTTCCATACCTGGTATAAGGTCTTCCATACTCAAAACATCCGTGCGCAACAATGGTGCTGCTAATTCATCTCGCAAATCGCGACCCGGTTTTGATAAAGCTTGTACCATATCTTTTACCGTTTCTTTACCTAGCTCAACTTGTTCAGCCAAAGCTGATAAATCCATTTTTTCTAGAACTTTTTTGGCTTCCATACTACCTATATCTGCTAAAGCTAGTCCTGCTGATTCAAGTATTTGTTTTGCCTCTTTATAGGTTTCAGGGTGGATACCTGTATTATCTAATACATTTTTCCCGCCAATAATACGTAAGAATCCTACTGCTTGTTCGTAAGCTTTAGGTCCCAAACGAGCAACTTTCTTCAATTGAGCACGGCTTTCAAAACGCCCATTTTCTTCACGATAAGCTACCACATTCGTTGCGGTTGTTTTATTCAAGCCTGCAATATGTTGCAATAAAGGTGCACTTGCAGTATTCACATTGACACCAACTTGGTTAACGGCCGTTTCCACTACAAAATCAAGTCGTTCTTCCAATTGCTTTTGAGAAACATCGTGCTGGTATTGACCCACACCAACCGATTTAGGATCTATTTTAACCAGTTCAGCTAATGGATCTTGTAAGCGACGTGCGATACTAACCGCACTTCTTTGTTCCACTTGCAAATCTGGAAACTCTTCTCGAGCCGTTTTACTTGCTGAATAAACGGAAGCGCCCGCTTCATTTACAATGACATAAAAGACTTGTCTTTCTAATTCTTTCAAATTCTCAGCAACAAAGGTTTCAGACTCACGACTAGCTGTTCCATTGCCGATTGCAATCATTTCAACTTGGTAAGATTCGACTAGTTTTTTAAACTTAACCGCTGCTTCCGCACGTGCATTTGCGCCTGCTGGTTTATGCGGATAAATCACATCAATCGCTAATACTTTACCTGTAGGATCGATAACAGCTAGTTTACATCCTGTACGGTAAGCTGGATCCAAACCTAAGACAATCTTCCCTTTTAGCGGAGCTTGCAATAACAAATTACGCAAGTTTTCGCCAAAAATATGAATGGCTTGTTCACCCGCTGTTTCCGTTAATTCTGCGCGAATCTCACGTTCAATTGATGGTCCGATGAATCGTTTGTAACTATCTTCGTAAGCAGCTTTTATAAACGGTACCGTTGTCGATTGAGGCTGTTCAATTAATTGTTTTTCTAAGTATTCATGAATTTTTTGTTCATTCAACTCAAAAGAAACCTTTAAAATATCCTCTTTTTCGCCACGATTCATTGCTAAAATACGATGAGAAGCGACTTTTGACAATGGTTCGCTATAGTCATAATACATCTCAAAAGTTCCCTTTTCATCTTTTTCAATTTTTTTGACTTTAGCTGTGATAGCTCCATTTTTAAAACTATAGTCACGAATCCATGTCCGATATCTAGGTTCATCCCCAATTTGTTCGGCAAGAATTTCATGTGCTCCAGCTAATGCCTCTTCACTTGTAGCAATATCATTGTCTTCATTAACGTATTTTTCTGCTTCTACTTGTACACTGTCATTCGGGAAAGACAGCAACCATTCTGCTAAGGGTTCTAAGCCACTTTCTTTTGCAATCGTTGCTTTCGTCCGGCGTTTTTGTTTAAATGGACGATACAAATCTTCCACTAGCTGCATTTTCGCTGCTTTTTTAATTTTCCCTTCTAGTTCTGGTGTTAATTTTCCTTGTTCATCAATCGTTCTTAGGACATCATTTTTACGTTTTTCTAAATTCGTTAAGTAGCTATGACGTTCTTCTATTTCACGTATTTGGACTTCATCCAACGTTCCCGTCATTTCTTTCCGATAACGGGCTATAAAAGGGACTGTATTCCCTTCAGCTAATAGGTCCAAGACCGTAGTTAATTGCTTTTTAGAATAACTTTTCAATTCATTTTTTAATAGATCTAATACTATTGATTCATTTGTTTCAGTCATGTAGTTCTTCCTCTCTCGTTCCACTTTACTCAACTATTTTACCATAAACATAGTACTCTCTCCAAATCACTCTTTTATACCGAATATGATTGCGCCACTAAAAAATGCGCAAAAAGGATTAGTCCCTTTTTGCGCATCTTTTAGTTCTCTGGTAATTGAAATGTTACTATCGCATTAACGATTTCTGCTTCTGGGTCTTTCGTTAGCCAATGTTTAGATCCACCTAAGCACGCACAAATATAGGTGATTTGATTGTCCACTAAGGTTTTCCGGAAATGAACATGCCCCATAATGCTATACGCAATCGGATACGTTTGATACAATTTTTCATATGAAGAACTTCCTAGAAAAGCATTAAAATAATCATAGATTTTATGTGGCAAGGGAACGACAAACTTTGGATGAGTAACCACATGTGTCATTAAAATGACCTTTCGTTCTCCAACGGATTGGAAATCTGATTCTAACTTATTCAGCATCAATTGAGCAATTTGTTTATTCTCTTTTCCCCAATGAACGTAGCGCTTGTCTTGCCATGCACCGAATCTTAATTTCATTTCATTAAATTCTGCTTCGGTATATTTAGTTTGATCTCCATAACCATAGTCATACCAACCAGCATTTCCGATAATTGCCCATTCATCATTCAAAATATAGGGTTTATTTAACAAACTATTCGTTTGATTTTTGAAAAACTGATAGATTTTTTTGGTATCCGTTTCTCCATTTTTTATTGACCAGAAATCATGATTTCCCGGGACAAACAAAACAGGAATTCCACTTATAGTTGTGACTTCATCTAAAAACTGTTGAGATACTAAATAATCACTGCTGATGTCACCTGCAATCAACATCAAATCAATCTTTTGCCGTTTGATTTGCCTAGTAACGATTTCTGCAAATGTTTCGTTCTCAGCTAATTTTTTCTTATTGGTATCAATATGCAAATCTGATAGTACACCGATTTTCATAAACTTCTCCTTTATAGCTTATACATATAATTCTTTATTTTTCTAATAAACCTTGATCCATTAAAAATTGTTGCGCAACTTCACTTGCACTCTTTCCGTCAACATTTACAGCATAATTCATTTCTCGCATTTCCGCATCCGTAATTTTTCCAGCTAATTGGTTTAAAATATCTTCAACTTCTGGGAAATTCTCGATTGTTTCGTCTAGCATCAATGGAGCCCCTTGATATGGCGGAAATAATCCGCGATCATCTTCTAATACAACTAAGTCATATTGAGCAAGTTCGCTATCGGTTGAATACGCATCTACTAGATTAATATCGCCTGTCTCAATAGCTGCGTAACGCAGTTTTGGTTCCATTGTTTGAACTTCACCAAATTTAAGACTATATAAATCTTGAATTCCTAGATAACCATCTTGACGATCAGAAAATTCTAAAGTAAAGCCTGCTTTAATTTCATCTGCGATTGGGATTAAATCAGAAATGGTTTTCAGATCATATTGTTCCGCTAATTCTGATGTAACCGCCAACGTATAGGTATTGTTAAAGGCCATGGGTTTTAGCAACGTCATATCATATTGGCTTGCTAGACCTTTTTTAGCTTGTTTGTAAACGTCTTGTTCATCTGTTGAATTTAATTCTTCATTTAAGAAAGTAGCCAAAATTGTACCCGTATATTCAGTATACACATCAATATCTCCAGATTCTAATGCATTGAACACAAAAGTTGTTTTCCCCATATTGGGCTCCAACGTAACTGCTACATCTGTTTCTTCTTCAATTAAGTATTTATACATATTCATAATGATTTCAGGTTCGGCACCTAATTTTCCAGCAATGACCAATTCTTCTTTATCTTTCATTAATAATGGTGCTATTAACAAGCCTAATATAATGACACTAAGAATGCTTAATGTAATCATTGTTTTCTTAAATGAAATCTTTTCAAATAAGCTTAAAAGGTAATCAAATAAAATGGCTAATAATGCAGCTGGAATAGCTCCCAATAAAATCAAATGATTATTTCCGCGATCGATTCCTAATAAAATAAGACTTCCTAATCCACCGGCTCCAATTAAGGCTGCAATGGTTCCAGTTCCAATAATCAATACCATTGCATTCCGTATTCCTGCCATAATAATAGGCATAGCAATCGGAATCTGTACTTTAGTAAGTTTCCTCCATCGATTCATTCCCATTGCATCTGCCGCTTCATTTAATGATGGGTCAACTTCCATTATTCCAGTGTACGCATTTCTTAAGATTGGCAGCAAAGCATAAATAACGAGTGCTATAACAGCTGGTACAGTTCCAATCCCTACTAATGGAATCATTAAACCTAACAGAGCAAGTGACGGGATAGTTTGAAAAATAGATGTAATTTGAATCATAACCGTCGCCATTCTTTTATGTCTCGTTAAGTAGATTGCCAACGGAACAGCTATAATAACTGCTATGAATAATGAGATAAATGACAATTGCATGTGTTCAATCAGTGCGGTTAATAATTCACTTTTACGTTCCTGAAAGGTAGTGATAAATTCATTCATACTATCTCACCATACTTTCTTTTTCAACTTGAATTTCTTGAGCCAGGTAATCGAGCAGCTGTTGTTTTGTAATCTTGCCAATTAAATTGCCTTCATTCTCTTTAATATTCACAAATTCTTCTCTAGCTAAGGCAACGACCAATGTATCAACCGTATCTTCAAGAGCTAAATAAGGCCCCATTCCTTCAACTGCTTCTCTGACTTCTAACTTTCCAGTAGCTATGATTTGTTGAATCGTTGGAGACTCTTTAAAATCATTAATACCCGTTTGTAAAAAGTTACGCACAAAATCATTTTTAGGGTGTCTTCGAATGTCATCGGGTGTTCCTATTTGTTCTATTTTCCCATTGTTCATTAAACAGATACGGTCTCCCAAAGCTAGCGCCTCTTGCATATCATGCGTTACAAATACAACTGTCTTGTTCAACTTTTTCTGCAGTTTAGCTACATCCTGTTGTAAATTGTGCTTGCTGATTGGATCTAACGCACTAAATGGCTCATCCATTAAAATAATATCCGGATTAGCAGCTAAAGCCCTGATAACACCAATTCTTTGCTGTTCTCCACCTGAAAGTTCAGCTGTTTTACGCTTCCGGTATGCTTCTGGTTCTAGACCAACACTATCAAGAAGCTCGGTCACTCTATTTTGCATATCTTCTTTAGACCACTTTTTCATTTCCGGTACGATTGTAATATTTTCTTCAACTGTCATATTGGGAAATAAAGCAATCTGTTGCAATACATACCCAATATTCCAACGCAATTCTTGTAAATTGTAATCACTGATGGGTTTTCCATCTATCCGAATAAAGCCTGATGTTAATGGAATCAATCGATTGATCATCTTCAGTGTCGTTGTTTTCCCACTTCCACTTGGTCCAATAAACACAAAAAATTCTCCATCTTTTATTTCCAAATCGATATTTGATACTACCGGTTTACCTTTTTCATATTCTTTAGACACATTTTCAAAAAGAATCATTTTATCACTCCTTCATTTTTTCTCTATTTTATATTTCTCCATCCCAAACAAATCCTGTATTATCTAGTTTGATATCTTTGACTAGCTTTTCTTTATTAAATAATACACCATGAAGCGCTCCTCCGTATACAGCTCCTCCATCTATGCCAATTTTATTATCATTGATCCATAAATCCGTTGTTTGATTGTCTCCGAATAAAGCTGGCGTAATGGTATGACCAAACACAATCGTTTTTCCGGTAGTATTTTTTGCTTTATGAAAAGGATCACGAATCCAGACATAATCTTCATCAGACGTTTGATGCCAATCACGCTTAGCTAAATCAACACCTGCGTGGACAAATATAAAATTTCCCCATTCATAATAGAGAGGCAGTGTTTCAAGAAAAGGGCGCAGCTCAGGATAACGACTAGTTAAAAATAATGCCATTTCTGTAGGTGAATATTCTGCATCTAAACCTGGATGTAAGAACGTTTCAAGAGTTTTCATTCCACCATTTAAACAGTAGAGCTCATAATTTTTTTCAGGATGATCCATAAAAGCCAACAACATATCTTCATGATTGCCTTTTAAATAGATCGCTCCTTTTTGCTCCACTAAAGTCTTTGCTAGTAAGAAACAGTCTTTTGGATTCTCGCCACGATCGCCTAAATCCCCAATTAGAAGCAACTGTTGGGACTCTTCATCCCAATGGCTCAACAGTTCTTTAAACAGTGAGATTTGGCCATGAACATCCCCAATTGCAAATAATTCTCTTTTCATCATCTAACACCTCTTTAGCGCTTTTCATTAGTATACCAGTTGCCCGATAGATTTTATAAAATAATGATTTTATCATTTAAAATATAAGAGCTTAGTCTAGACTATAAAAACTAAAATCATTATAATTAATAAAACGCTTACCACTTCTAATGTCCCCATAGAAAGGAAGTATCGTACTATGAATTGGAAAAAAGGAATCGGAATTATTATAGCTATTGCGGTCATCATTTTTATTGTTTACAGCGTCGTAAATTCTAACTCAGAGGAAGAAACAATTAACGTCCAAACCGCTAAAGTAACGCAAGAGACAATCAAGGAAACGTTAAGCACAACTGGAATAATTGAGTCTACCCAAACACAAGCTATATTTGGACAAGGGTTTGTTCAAGATGTGCCAGTAAATGTAGGTGATTCTATTGAAGAAGGAGACCGCCTTATTTCTTATAGTGATGGTACAACCCAGACGGCTGACTTTAGCGGAACAGTCACAACTGTTAACGCAAAAAATGACCAAGTAGATTTGAGCAGTCAAACTGGAGAACCTGCTATTGTTATTGCCGACTTGACGGATTTACAAGTGACTATAAATTTAAGCAAATCAGATGCACCTCTTGTTGAAAAAGGACAAACTGTCGTTCTAACAACTGGAGAAGAATCATTTAATGGAACAGTCTCACACATTGATCCGGTAGCCTCAACTACAACGAGCCAAACTGGTACATTGACGGCTGTAAAATCCATTATTTCATTTGATACGCCACCTGAAAATCTATTTGTTGGCTTCGATATTGATGTAGCTATTAACACAAACACTGCTGAAAATGTTTTGGCTATTCCAATTGAAGCCCTATTATACAATGAAGATAATAAACCGTACGTTTATGTTGTAGAAAATGGAAAAGCAATAGTTAGACAGATAGAAACGGGTATTCAATCATCTACCCACGTAGAAGTAAAAGATGGCCTAGAATTAGACGACTCAATCATATTATCTCCTGATGATACTATCAATGACGGCACCCTAGTGACGAGTAAATAGAAAGGAGTACGAACATGATTAGTGTGAAAAATATTATTAAAACGTATACAACTGGTGCCGAAACATTAGTCGCTTTAGATACCATTTCCCTGGAAATAACTGCGGGTGAGTTTACTGCAATAATGGGACCCAGCGGATCCGGAAAATCGACATTGATGAATATTTTAGGTTTATTAGATCGCTTTGATTCTGGTACGTATATGCTGAATGATCAAAATGTAAGTGATTTAACGGATAACGAAAGTGCAAAAGTGCGCAATAAGGAAATCGGATTTGTTTTTCAATCCTTTAATTTGATGCCGCGTATGTCCGTTTTAGAAAATGTTGAATTGCCATTAGTTTATGCAGGTGTGAAAGCTAAAGAAAGACGAGAACGTGCTTTACAAGCCTTAGAGCGTGTCGACCTAAGCAATCGCGTTAAACACAAACCAAATGAAATTTCTGGTGGTCAAAAACAACGGGTTGCCATTGCTCGAGCGATTGTAAATAATCCTTCTGTATTAATGGCAGATGAACCTACAGGAAATCTTGATTCTAAAACAACAGTCGACATTATGCGTATTTTCCAAGAACTGAACGCCGAAGGAACAACAATTTTAATGGTCACCCATGAACCTGAAGTAGCCTTATATACTAAACGAATTGTCACGTTTAGAGATGGTGTATTAGTAAGCGACCAGCCGCAGCAGCAAAAATTAGTATAGAAAGGAGCTTTCGCATGAATATTCGCGAGAATTTCAAAATGGCTGTAGATAGTATCTTTTCAAATAAATTGCGCTCCCTCTTAACTATGCTGGGCATTATTATAGGAATCGCGGCTGTTATCGCCATTCTATCCGTAGGGAATGGCGCAACTTCAGAGATCACAAAAACGTTCAATGATTTTGGAGCTTCTACCATTTCGGTGTCTGTCAGCGACAAAGCTTCAGTTGATGCAACTATTACAGACGCTGACATTGAAGCACTAAAGAACTCTATTCCAGAAATCACTCGTATCTCGCCAGATAATACGGCTAATACGACCGTACGTTCAGTTTTTGATAGCCGCTCAGCATTGGCCTTTAGCGGCACATCCGATTTGCAATACACCAATCGGTCAATGGAAAGTACTATCACCTATGGACGTTACTTCAATCAAAGTGATTACGATGATGCAAAAGAAGTTGTCGTGATTACTGAAGATACAGCTGCGGCGTTATTCAACGGGCGCCAAAATGTTATTGGAGAGACCATACAGCTGATTGGCAACACCGGAAACACATTAAATTTAAAAATTATTGGTATCATGGAAGGAACTTTTCAAGAATTACAAGGCTCATTTGATTTAAGCCAAATGCCGTTATATTTGGCTCTCCCTCTTACAACAATGAAAAAATTGAATCCCACAGTAGCCGTTATGAATAGTTTGACCGTCCAAGTGACAGATAAGGATGCAATTGAATCTGTCTCGAATCGCATGGTTCGCCTATTAGAAACCAGACATGATACCGTAGGAGAAGATATGTATACAGCAACGAATTTCTTGCAAGCACTTGATCAAGTAGATTCAGTCTTAGGCTTATTCGTCAACTTCATTGCTGCTGTAGCAGGGATTGCTCTATTAGTAGGTGGAATTGGTGTTATGAATATTATGTTGGTTTCAGTCACTGAACGAACCCGTGAGATCGGGACAAGAAAAGCTTTGGGGGCAACAACAAACACCATCCTTTTTCAATTTTTAATGGAAGCTGTTATATTGACTTTGATTGGCGGAATCATTGGCCTTGTATTAGGAATACTGCTTGCAAACGGCATTGCTAGTGCATTAGATATTGTTCCAACTATTACTTTGGGATCCGTCCTTTTAGTACTTTTGTTTTCTACTGCTGTTGGTGTTTTCTTTGGTATCTATCCGGCTCGAAAAGCTGCAAAGCTAGATCCAATCGAAGCGTTAAGATACGAATAATTTTTTGTCCCAACAGCAAAATAACATTAATTCACTAAGGTCCCTGTTTATTAATAGACAAAAAAAACGTTCATTGCTAAAGTGCAATGAACGTTTTTTAAGTGACTGAAACTGTTAGCTCAGTCTATTTTTTTAGATGTCAGACTTTACAACTGCAGAGTCATCATTGAAAATTTCTTCATTGAATGTTTTTAATCGTTTAGATGATACGATACCTGCAATCATACTGTCATTTACATTCAGCAATGTACGAGCCATGTCAATGATTGGTTCAACCGAGATAACTAATCCAACGATTGCTACAGGTAAGTTTAATGATCCTAATACGATCAATGCAGCAAAGGTTGCTCCACCACCTACACCTGCAACACCAAATGAACTGATGGTAACAACTGCCATAATTGTAAGAATGTATGCTGGGCTAAAAATATCTATCCCTGCAGATGGAGCTACGATAGCAGCCAACATTGCTGGGTAAATTCCAGCACATCCATTTTGTCCGATAGACAAACCAAATGTTCCAGAGAAGTTTGCAGAAGCTTCATCTACACCTAAAGCTTTTGTTTGTGTTTCAATATTCAATGGTAATGCTCCTGCACTAGAACGTGCAGTAAATGCAAAACTCAATACAGTAAAAGTTTTTTTCAAATATTGGATTGGGCTAACTTTAAATCCAAGTAAAATAAGCATGTGAATTAAGAACATGACAATAATTGCTGCGTATGAAGCAATTACAAAAACACCTAAATTAACGAGTGCATTAAAATCACTTGTTGCTAACGCTTTGGTCATCAATGCGAAGATTCCATAAGGTGTTAAACGCAATACCAATGTAACAATACGCATTACAATCGCATATAAACTGTGAATGATCTTAGCAAAGAATTCACCGGCTTCTTTATCTTTACGGTGAACACCTAAGTAAGCTACTCCCACAAAAGCCGAGAAAATAACAACAGCAATTGTACTTGTAGAGCGAGCATTCGATAAATCAGCAAAGAAATTAACTGGAATAAATTCTAAAATTTGTTCTGGAATACTTAAATCCGCTACTAATGCTTCTCTTTCGCTTAATTCTGCAATACGTGCAGTTTCAGCAGCACCTTGACTAAACTCTGCTCCATCTAAGTTAAATACCATCACACTTGCAACCCCAATTAAAGCAGCTATTGCTGTTGTTGCTAATAAGGTTGCTAATACATTAAAACTAATTTTTCCAAGGTCTTTAGACCCCTCAATTTTTGTAAAAGCTCCTACAATGGATACAAAAATCAATGGCATGATTAACATTTGTAAAAATTTAACATAGCCTGTACCGACTATACTGATCCATTCAATAGATCCCGTTGTTACCTCACTGCTTGAGCCGAATATCAATTGTAAAACAGCTCCGAATAAAACACCTGATCCTAAAGCAATAAAAACACGTGTTGAAAATTTCATGTGTTTCTTTTGTAATTGCCAGAACCCAACCAGTACCGCAACAAACAGTACTAATATAATACCTATATAAAGATTTGTCATAATGATCCTCCCTTTTTTTGCTCTCTTAAATAAGAAAGCAGATCCATCATAAGATTAAAGGTCTCAAGTAGCCCAGTCCAAAGTGACTACCCTAAATTCAAGGATTTTCCTCAATTTTTAGTGACTAATAAATATTACTTTACTTTTGTAAGGAAATCAAGTAAAAAATACTATCTAGCCTATCACATTGAAAACTTAACTCATCATATTAGGAGGAATATTTTTGCTAAAAAACTTCATCTTGAAAACTGCTACACAAAAAAATTAATAAAACTAAACGCTGCAAACTAACGAGAAGACATTAATTTAAAGCGTTTAATTTTATTATTCCAAGCTATTTTTTGGGTTCTTCTAGATCTTTAACAGATTCAGTGTTGATCATAGGCTCTGTAAGTTCTTTATTTTTCCGTTTACTTTTATGGAAAAAAAAGACTTCTAATAAAGGAACAATTATGGCTGCTGTAAACCCGCCTGAGAAACCATTGTTATAGAGATTCATACCCGCATGTAAATAACTTATATTAGTTACAATAACCATATGCAAACTGCCTGCTAAAACACCTGCTATTACCCCATAGTGCCCACTAACTGGTGCTAACGTTGTTCCAAATAGTGCAGTAAGTAAAAAACTAGTGCTCGATAATTCAGTTGATGTTAACCATCCTACGAGCAGCACTCCTAAAAGAATAGGAAAAACGTTTTTTATATGTTTTCCGAAAGCTCCAAAACCAACTACTGTAAAGATCCCTCCAATAACTGGTCCATTTAATTCTCCTTTTACTACCAATACAAAAGTAGTAGTTAGCATACCTAGCAAAGCCATATTTATGAAGGTCAACCCTAAACCATGGCGTTCAATAAAATCTGGTCCACCTCTTCCGTCTTCTTTCAAAAATTTAGCATATCCCGAAAATGACCTTCCATTAAGATAAATTCCTGCACTAAGTAATAAAACAAACAAACTGTAAAGATAAATAGATAAAGGTTTATTATAACCAGATGACACTAAATAAACTGTATCTACTTCTATCCCATAGGCTCTGAAAAATGCAATAAAAGCCATCCCAATAATTCCAGCAGTAAATCCAATGTTATAGAGACTAAATCCTTTATGAAAACTAACAAAGTGACGTGATAAAGGTGGCAAAATCAGTCCAACAACAATGCCTGCTGTACAACCTAAAAAGATTCCCATAAAAAACGAAAATCCACTATTGAACGCTACTTCACTCACTAATGGCCCTAAAGCCGTACCGTATAAAGCAGATAACAAATAATTTTTAAATGGTGTACGAGTCAATTTCGCATACAATAATACCCCAACAATAATTGGAATAGAATTAAACAAATTTTTACCAAATAAAGAAAAGCCTGCTATCGTGAAAATAGCAGCAAATAGTGGTCCTGTTAGCGCTACTTTCGTTGAGCGGATAATTAATAAACTCTTTATAATCATCAATGCTGCATTGATGAATGCCGCACCAACATTTGCAAGTTTAAAATAGTCCGTTATAAGGTTAGCAGGAGAAATAAGAATCTTAATACTCCCGCGCCATATTTCTTCAAGTGTATTGAAGTAAAGAGCTAGCCCAACTAGCGTAAACGAGAATAAAAAAGCTATACTATATTTTATTTTTTCCAGAATTATTGGATCTTCTACCTTTAAAGGTAGAAATCTTACTTTTCCCATACGCATCAACCTCTTTTCTTTGATCACCCGATTAGTCTTTTAGTTGTCTTTTTCAAAAAAGCGAGTACTTGCTATTTAAAAATAATAACACGCCTTTTTTACAAGCACAATATTTTTTTTATCTACCTTCTTTCTATAAAAAAAGCATTCCTAAAATCAGGAATGCTTTTCTTTATTTAGTTTATTCTTTTGAAAACTTTCGCATAAAGAATTTCACTATTTCTACTAAAGGAATAATGGAAATAGCAGATCCTAATACTAACAGCCATTGATTCATATTTAATGATGACACACTAAATGCATCATTTAAACCAGGTATTAATATAACGGCACTTAATAATGCTGCTGATAATAAAATAGCTAAGTTAAATGTTTTATTTTTGAAAAATCCAACCGTGAATAGCGATTTTTTGATCGATTTGACATTAAATGCATGGAATAATTGTAATAACCCTAGTGTAGCAAATGCCATTGTTAACGCATCTTCATGAACGAGATGTAAATCATTTGGATGTGCTGGATAGTGAGTTGCCCACCAGTACACAAATAATGTAATTCCTCCTTCAAAAATCCCTTGATAAATCAGACTAGGAAGAACTCCATTTGAAAAGAAAGTTGCTTTTCTTCCTCTTGGTGGCTTTTTCATTGCGTCCGCTTCAGCTGGTTCCAACCCTAAGGCAATTGCTGGGAAAGTATCTGTCACAAGATTGATCCATAAAATATGGACCGGTGCTAGAATATTCCACCCTAGTAAAGTAGCAATAAACAAAGTAAGCACTTCACCTAAGTTAGCTGATAATAGAAATTGAATCGCTTTTTGAATATTTGAAAAAACTTTCCGTCCTTCTTCGACTGAAACGACAATCGTTGAAAAATTATCATCTGCTAAAACCATATCACTAGCGCCTTTGGAAACTTCAGTACCTGTAATTCCCATTCCAATTCCGATATCAGCTGTTTTAAGTGCTGGCGCATCATTTACTCCATCACCTGTCATGGCAACGATTTTACCAGCTTTTTGCCAAGCTTTAACAATGCGAACTTTATGTTCAGGGGACACCCTAGCATATACAGAATAATCTTTCACTTGTGTTGCAAAATCTTGATCACTGATTTTATCTAATTCTGCTCCCGTTAAAACGCCACCTTGTTGTGTTTCTTCCAATATACCTAAACGTCGTGCAATCGCTTCTGCTGTATCTCTGTGGTCTCCAGTAATCATTACCGGACGAATCCCTGCTTCTCTTGCTACTCTAACAGCATCTTTAGCTTCGGCACGTTCTGGATCAATCATACCCGTTAGCCCAGCAAAAACTAAGTCTTGTTCAACACCTTGCGTAGTTACATCGGTTGGCAGTTGATCAACAATTTTATAAGCCATCGCTAGCACTCGTAAAGCTTGCGTTGCTAAATCATGGTTCATATCTAAAATAGTTTCTTTCATTTTTTCATCTAACGGTTGAATCTCGCCTTTATTATCTACTTGTGTACATCTTTTTAACAGTTCGTCAGGTGCACCTTTTGTTCCAATGAAAAATTTCCCATCAGGCAACTGATGAATCGTAGACATCAATTTGCGATCCGACTCAAAAGGAACTTCCGCAACACGAGGCTCTTTGGTTAATTCCTCTTTCACATTCATTCCTTTATCCAATGCAAATTTCACCATTGCTGTTTCTGTTGGATCACCAATCAATGTTCCGTCATTTGCGATTTGGGTATCATTACTATATGTCATTACTCGAACAATGGGAGCTAGTAAATCAATCTCGTCTTTACTACTTTGTATAGCACCATTAAGATAAATCTTTTCAATTGTCATTTTATTCATCGTTAATGTACCCGTTTTATCAGAACAAATAATATCCGTGCTGCCCAATGTTTCAACAGCTGGTAAATTTCGGATCAATGCTTTTCGTTTTGCCATTTTTTGCGTTCCTAAAGCTAATATAATTGTTACAATCGCAGGAAGTCCTTCAGGTATGGCCGCAACGGCTAAAGAAATCGACGTTAACAGCATATCTAACCATTCACGGCCATTAAACATCCCTACCCCAAACATCACGACAGCAACGACTAAAATTACAATCGTTAAGTATTTTCCTAACCGATTCAAGTTTTCTTGTAAAGGTGTCATTGTTTCTTCAGAAGTAGCCAGCATATCTGCAATTTTGCCTACCTCTGTGTTCATACCTGTTCCAACAACAATCCCTTCTCCACGACCATAAGTTACATTGCTGTTCATATATGCCATATTGAGTCGGTCGCCAATACCTACTTTTTCATCTTCAATTACAGTAATGTCTTTTGATACAGCTTCAGATTCTCCCGTTAAAGCAGATTCTTCTATTTTAAGAGAAGCAATTTCAATTAACCGTAAATCAGCTGCTACTACATCTCCAGCTTCTAATAATAATATATCTCCAGGAACTAATTGGTCGCTTTTCAAAGAAACAACATTTCCATCTCGTTTGACTCTGGCTTCCGGAGAAGACATCTTTTTCAAAGCATCAATTGCTTCTTCCGCTTTAGCTTCTTGATACACTCCTAATATAGCATTTAAAACTACAACAACTAAGATAATAATAGCATCTGTAACATCTCCGAAAATAGCTGAAATAAGAGCAGCTGCTAATAAGACTAAAATCATAAAATCTTTAAATTGTTCTAAAAATTTAACCACGATACTCTTAGATTTGCCTTGATTCAGTTCGTTTGGTCCAAATTCGGCGATCCGCTTTTCAGCTTCACTTGATGTAAGTCCCTGTTGGGTCGTTTCCATTTTTTTCAAAACTGTTTCTTCATCTTGTGCAAAAAAAGTTTCTTTCAATTGCTGCTTTTTTTCCATTTCCCATCCATCCTCTCCAATTTAAAAGTTGTTAGTACAGAAAAACAAATGATCTTTCCCTTATAAATTTGATTATAACTTTTGACATTTCTTTAAGCAAAGTATCTGAGTTTCAATATTTAGTTTTTCAACATATTTTATTTAACAAAGAATTGCTAATATTACGAAAATCTTCACATATGACATTCATCGCTTGTGTTATACTAATCAAAAGGAAGTAGAAAGGTGGAAATCGAGATGTTTTTCTTTGATCAAACTTATATTTTAATTATTATCGGTGTTCTATTATCTGGAATTGCAAGCTCATTCGTCAAAAGTACGTATGAAAAATATAGTAACGTGACGAATGCAAAAGGATACACTGCCACTGAAGTTTCGCGTCTTATTTTAGATAATGCCGGATTGCAGCATGTAAAGATTGAGGCTGTCAGAGGTGATTTAACAGACCATTATGATTCTAGTGCAGACATTTTACGTCTATCCGATGCCACCCGTCATTCACGCTCAGTTGCTGCTATTGGTGTCGCTGCTCATGAAGTAGGACACGCTATCCAAGATCAAAAAAATTATATTCCATTAAAACTAAGAAGCGCTTTGGTTCCAGCTACAAACTTTGGCCAAAAAATTTCTTTTCCAATGATTTTATTAGGTGTTATTTTTGGATACAACCAGACTTTGATCAATCTGGGAATCATTTTCTTCTCTGTGGCACTGATTTTCCAAGTAGTTACGTTACCGGTTGAATTTAATGCTTCTAACCGAGCCATTGCTATTTTAAGAGACCAACAAATTTTAAATTCTACTGAAGTTCCGCAAGCTAAAAAAGTCTTAGATGCTGCAGCTCTTACTTATGTTGCGGCAGCCATTGCTTCTTTCTTACAAGTCCTCAGATTAGTTTTACTATTTGGCGGCAGAAGAAATAATTAAATTATGATTTTATATAGATAAAAAGAGAATCCAAATTTGGATTCTCTTTTTTGGCTCTATACTTTTTAGTGTGGATAGATGAATGTAGTTCATGCTTAACACTTCTGGGGAATTGGATTGCTTGTAGCCCTGTAAAGTATTCAATGCGAATGACATCGCTTTAGCGATTAAGCTGTGTTTGAGGCTTGAAAATTCTTAAGACTTTAGACTTAAGACTGTACCAGGGCTCTTACAAGCAAATCCGTCTATTCCGAAAGAATTTTTAAAAGCAGCCACACTATTTGACGAAGATTCTCTTTTTTATGGTTCTTTATTAAGTTGAACGTATTTTTCATTTAAAAGTATGAGGTCTTTGATTTCTTTTTGAAAACAATTGAGTTAATAATAATACAAGTGAAAGTAGCCCACTTATTTCAGTAAGAATTAAAGCGACTATACTGTTGTCTTGAAAGAAAAAGATGCTGCCTATCACTACACCAATAAATGCACCTAAATGATAATAGACTCTTTTCATTTGTTCTTTTATTAAAGAAACGAGTATGCCAATCAAAGGAAAGTTTGGTATCAATAAAAATATCCATGCAGTAAGCAATACGTTTACTATTTTCCCAATAGGACTGAGATCTAAAATAGCATCACTACCAAATGAGCCATATAAAAATAACGGGATTGTAAGAAAATTCCACGCAATCAACAAAACTACACTAACTGTTACTATGAAAGTTTTCTTTTGATTTGCTTTCATCATTGCTCCCTCATTTCTAATTTCACCTTTAGAAACACGTTAAAATAGAACTCTTACTTTCTTTTATACTTTATTATATCATTTCTTTTAGTAAAACCTTCTGGTGTAAATCTTCGTTTTATACTCTTATATTTTCATAAAATTTGTTTTACTCATTTCTTTTCTTCAACCGATTTACCAAAGAAGTAAACAACTAAAATAATAACAATCATTGATACTGGAAGTACAAGTCCTATCGGCAGGCCTAATCCAACTGGAAGAAAACCAAATAATACGGTAATCATTCCTACTACAATGGCATAAGGCAATTGTGTTCGAACATGTTCCATATGATTTACACCTGCGCCCATAGAAGAAAGAATGGTCGTATCAGAAATGGGTGAACAATGATCTCCAAAAATAGCTCCAGTTAAAACAGCTCCTGCTGAAATAACAATAAACTCTGGATCAGGTGACAAAGCTGCTGCTAACGGTATCGTCAATGGCATTAAAATCCCCATCGTTCCATAAGATGTGCCCGTTGCAAAGGAAATAATAGAACCTAGAATAAAAATAACAGAAGGCAATAAAAATGCAGGCATGGAATCAGATAATAATGAAACTAAGAATTGAGCTGTTCCTAAATCTGTAATAATTTCGCTCAATGACCATGCCAATAACAAAATAGCTCCAGTAATAATAAGAGATTTCATTCCGTTTATCCAAGTTTCGACTGCTTGACCCCATGTAAAAGTTTTTTGTGCCACTCCCATAGCCATAGCAACTAGGCTGGCCAACAAAGCCGCTTGAAACAATACAATACTTGCATCTGATGCTCCAAATGCTTCCTGAATGGCCGTAAACGAATACGGACTCTCTTTTAACAAATCAATTAACATGCTATTTTCTCCAGCTAAAATAGCATGATAACCGTTGGCATAAAAACCGACAATAGCAACAACAATTAAGGTCCCAATAGGAACAATGGCATTCCAAATACTTAAGTGAACCCCTTCAGCTGGTTCCATTTCATCAATTTCATTTACAACACTTGGATTGATTTCATCTTTATTTTCTTGATCGTATTTTCTTGCTCTTCTTTCTGCTGTCAACATAGGACCAAATTCTTTTAAAAAAACGGCAGTACATAGTACAAATACAAGCATTAAAATATTATAAAAACGATAAGGAATTGTTTCAACAAAAATACTATAGGCATTTACCTCTTGGCCAATTGCTTCATATCCATCTTTGATTAATCCTACTTCATAACCAACCCAAGTAGAAATCAATGCAATTCCAGCAATTGGAGCAGCTGTAGCATCAACGATAAACGATAGTTTTTCGCGCGAAACTTTCTTTTCATCTGTTACCGGTCGCATAACTGGACCAACTATTAATGAATTTGCATAATCATCAAAGAAAAGTAGTACACCTAAAATCCACGTAATAACTTGAGCGCTAATAGGTCCTTTGGCTTTCTTAGATAATGCATTTGCAACAGCCTTTGCTCCTCCCATTTTTGTCATCAATGCAATTAAGCCTCCAATTGTTAGAACTTGCAAAATAATCCCTGCATTCCACGGATCAGCTAATGAGTTTAACGTGTAATCAACTATACTCAAAAATGATTGCATGAAGGCATAAAAAACAGAGCCGTCTGCTAAATGTAAGACAAAACCTCCTGCAAAAATACCAAAGAACAATGAAATAATAACATCTTTTGAAATAAACGCTAAAATTATAGATACAACCGGTGGCACTAAAGAAAACCAGCCGAAGTCTACGGTAGATCCAACAGAATCTCTGAACTCTCCATTAATTGAAAACAACATAAACGCAAGAATAAATAAACCAATAACCACTTTTTTCTTCATTCTAAACTCCCTTTCTATTTGTGCGCACAAAAAAACACCTTGAGTTCTATACAACTCAAGGTGCTAGAATAGTTCCATATGTAATGTCCCTTTAACCCTTTTGTTGATAGTCCTCCAAAAATTTCGTGACAAAATTTTTGACAGTGTTAAACATATTCTGCTTAACCCCAGCATAAAGTACTTGGCAATACTTTACACTTCGGCAATTTTCCCTTTCCAGTTATTAGCTTGTGCCTTCATAATAACTGTACTCTTAAAAATTGCGCCTCTATCTCTCTATTAAATTACGTTTTTAAATATACTATAATAGCAATACTTATGCAACTAAAACTACCCAAGCTATTTTAATTGATGATTCTTGTACTCTAATAAAACAATCCAAAAATAATTGGAATGAAAGCTGCAGGTGCATAATTCATTATTTTTAAATCTGTTATTTTAAGCATATTCAAAGCTAAACCGATTATTAAAAGAGACCCTACACAGGTCATTTCATTAATGACTGTATCTGTTAGTAGCGGAGCCAACATGCTTGCTAACAAAGCAATAGTCCCTTCATAAATGAGAACTAATCCTCCTGCTAGTAAAACGCCCACTCCTAAACTTGAAGCTAATACAAGAGCTGCTATGGCGTCAATCAATGATTTAGCTAGTAACGTTTCATGATTCCCCGTTAACCCACTTTGTAATGCTCCTACGATTGACATAGCCCCTACACAGACTAATAAACTAGCTGTTATAAATCCTTTAGAAATTGATACTGTATCTTCTTTGGGACGAAATTTAGTTTCCATTAACAGACCTAACTGATTTACTTTCTTATCTAAATCCAATCCTTCGCCAATGATAACACCAATGACCATTGAACCTATCGTAATGATAATATTTTCTCCAGCCATCGCACCACTAAAACCTATGTACAAAACGCAAAGAGCTAAACCATTCATAATCGCTTCACTTATCCGTTTGGATAGTCCTTTATTTAATAACAATCCAATACTACCACCGAGAACAACCGCTACCCCATTAATAAGTGCCCCAAATAATATCACTTTATATCCCCTTTCAACATTGCAACTAACTAAAAATAAGTATAGTTGCAATACGTCTTTTAAGCAACACTCATTTTTGTATTTACTACTTGATCTTAAATCTAACGACAACAAAAAAAGAGTTCTAAATCAATGATTTAGAACTCTTTTTTTTGTCGTAAAATAAGCGACTAGAAAAGATTTTTATTCAGCCAATCCAATTTCTTCTTTTACAACAGAAGCAATTCGATCAACATAAAGATTTACTTTTTCTTGGGAAGGAGCTTCTGCCATAACACGTAGTAATGGTTCTGTTCCACTAGGACGAACCAAAATACGTCCATCTCCGTTCATTTCACTTTCAACTTCATCAATGATCGCTTTTATAGCTGGAACATCCATTGCTCCATTTTTATCGCTGACACGAATATTCACTAATTTTTGCGGATATGTTTGAACTTCTGCAGCTAGTTCTGACAATTTTTTGCCTGTTTCTTTCATAACATTCAACAATTGAATTCCTGATAACATTCCGTCACCAGTCGTATTGTAATCCAAGAACACCATATGTCCTGACTGTTCTCCACCAAAGTTATACCCATTTTTACGCATTTCCTCTACTACATAACGGTCTCCCACTTTAGTTTGAAGAGCAATCATATTATTTGCTTCAATGGCTTTATGGAAACCTAAATTACTCATAACAGTAGAAACGATTGTATCTTTTTTCAGACGACCTTTTTCTTGCAGATACTTACCGCAAATGAACATGATTTTATCTCCGTCAATAATGTTCCCTAGCTCATCAACTGCTATAACTCGGTCTCCATCACCATCAAATGCTAAACCAGCGTCTGCTCCTTTTTCAACTACAAATTTAGCCAAATTTTCAGGATGTGTTGATCCAACACCATCATTAATATTCAGTCCATTTGGTGTAGCTGCCATTACGTCAAATTCTGTTTCTAAATCTGCAAATAAACGGTTAATAAGAGGACTTGTTGATCCATTAGCACCATCTAAGCAAACTTGTAAGCCAGCTAAATCATTGGGAATAGTTTGTTGTAAAAATTGTGTGTATTTCAATGCACCTTCAGGATATTCATCAACAGTACCTAGACCTTGTGCAATAGGACGAGGCAAATTATCATTATCTTCATCCAATAGTGCTTCAATTTCTAATTCAGTTTCATCAGATAATTTGAATCCATCAGATCCAAAAAATTTAATACCGTTATCAGGAGCAGGATTGTGAGAAGCTGATATCATTACACCTGCTGCAGCTCCTTGGACACGTGTTAAATAAGCAACTCCAGGAGTTGATATAATCCCTAGTTTCATTACTTCGATTCCGACTGATAAAAGACCAGCAATTAAGGCAGATTCTAACATCTCACCAGAAATACGAGTATCTCTTCCAACTAAAACACGTGGATGTTTCTCTCCTTCAGCATGTTGAGTCAAAACAAACCCACCATATCTTCCTAACTTAAAAGCCAATTCTGGAGTTAACTCAGAGTTAGCAACCCCTCTTACTCCATCTGTTCCAAAATATTTTCCCATTTTTACTTTACCCCTTTTCAAAGTTTGAGCCTTATTCAAAAATAATTTGCTCTATCTTATTCACTTACTTATTCACTGGATTCAATTACTGAATCATTTAATTGTTCTTTTGAAGAACTTGAAGAAGATTCACTTTCATTTTTTACAGACGCACTTGATGAACTAGACTCACTTGATGAACTAGATTCACTTGAACTTGAGTTTTTCTTACTTGTGTCAGTCGGACTTTGTTCATTTTCTATTGGATTTTTTTTAGTAACGGTAATGGTTACCTCAATTTCCTTTGGATCTACCAGTGTTACCCCTTCAATTAAAGGCAACTCAATCGTTTGAGTGATTGTTTTAGTTATATCTGTCACATCAACATCAACTGGATAACTACTTAAGTTCTTTAACACTTCATTATTTGCTTGAACTGAAACGTCTGTATCCGTTTGATTATTAGCCCTAGTTCATAAGTAAAACCATCATTGGCAGTACCCGTTTGATTTAAGACTAACGGTATTTCCTTAGATGTGGGATTAACAGGTATATTAACCGTTACCTCACTAGGATTAAGATCAACGTCTAATTTTTTACCATAAGCATCACTAACAAGAATAGGAAGTGTCTGAACAATATCTTTTGTAATACCCTCTTCTTCATTCACAACTACCTTAACCGCAGATACTTGGTCAATTGTAGAAGCAGTACCGGTTAGTTCTACTGTTTCGTAATTAATAGTTGGTGTACCTGCCTCATACCCACTAGCAATTAATGACTTATCAAATTCAACATCTACACTAAAAGTTTCTACCTTTTTTTCTTCAATTGTTATAGTTACCTCTTGTGGCGAAATCTTATATTTCAATTGAGGCGAAAGGCCTTCTGCAACTAATTCTATTGTATGAGTACCAACCCCTAAACTATCTAAATCAGTCGCTACAATATCAAAATTTTTAGTTGTTTTAGTATTTAATACAATACTGGAAGGTCCTGATATTTCAACAGATACTGTTTCTGGAAACCCCGTTACATAATAGTTATCTTGATCAATTTCAACAACTATTGGCACATCAAGTATCGTATCCGTTGTAGTCGCACTTAGTCCATCAACACTACTAGTAGTTTGCCCTCTATTATTACTGCTATTTACATACGCAAAGAGGAGAATAGCAAATACGAGTGCAACGACCTTCATAAACCATGGATTATTGTAAATCTTCTCCATTATTTAGAAGCCCCCTTTTTAAAACTATCCACTAGTTCTTGAAAAGAATTTTTCTTCGCTTCTTTTTCAACAACAATTAAGTTTTTTCTTAAGAATTTTTCAAAATCATCTTTAGATAATTCTCGTAATAATTCGCCTTTATATGAAATGCTCACTCCACCAGTTTCTTCAGAAACAATGATTGTTACAGCATCTGTTACTTCACTCAAACCAATTGCAGCTCGATGACGTGTTCCTAATTCTTTAGAAATCAACGTGCTCTCAGATAGTGGCAAATAACTAGCAGCCGATGCTATTTTATAGTCTCTAATAATGACAGCACCATCATGTAATGGCGTATTAGGAATAAAAATATTAATCAATAATTCACTAGATATATCTGCATCTAAAGCAATTCCTGTCCCAATAAACTCATCTAATTCTGTATCCATCTGGATAGAAATCAATGCGCCAATTCTTCTTTTCGCCATATACTGAACAGCTTTTGCCAATTGTTGAACCAAATTTTCTCCAGGATTGATTTTTCTTTTTGCTCGGTTGAATATGGATCCTCGACCAAGATGCTCTAAGCCTCTTCGCAGTTCTGGCTGGAAAATGATAATAATTGCAAGGACACTCCATTGAATTACTAAATCAACAATCCAATCCAATGTTTGCAACCCCAAGAAGAAACTGACGATTTTTATTAACATGATGACTGCAATTCCTTTTAATAATTGAACAGCTCTTGTACCACGCAAAATTTTAATAAGTTGATAAATAAAAAACGTAACCACTAATATATCTACTACGTTAAGAAAATTTCGCCACGTTATTAACTGTGACCAATCTATAGACATACGCGCACCTCCTATACTGTTTCTGATTGTCACCCATTGTGTATTATACCATAATATCTCATATGAATAACATTATTCCACCTAATTGATACCCTCTTATCATTATTAACTTGGATACCTATTTCGGTTTCTAACAGTTATTTTATGATAATCGTTTCATTTTAAATACAAAAAAAACTTGCAACAGTAACTGTTACAAGTTTTTATTATGAGTCATGCAGGATTCGAACCTGCGACCCTCTGATTAAAAGTCAGATGCTCTACCAACTGAGCTAATGACTCAACATAAATGAATCTGCGTGGCAACGTCCTACTCTCACAAAGGGAAACCCTTCACTACCATCGGCGCTAAGAAGCTTAACTTCTGTGTTCGGCATGGGAACAGGTGTGACCTTCTTGCCATCATCACCACACAACATTCATTTGGATTATACTTGCATATTCATGCAACTGGGCTAGCTGGATTCGAACCAACGCGTGAGGGAGTCAAAGTCCCTTGCCTTACCGCTTGGCTATAGCCCATTAATGGTGGAGGGGGGCAGATTCGAACTGCCGAACCCGAAGGAGCGGATTTACAGTCCGCCGCGTTTAGCCACTTCGCTACCCCTCCATAATAAAATTATCTTTGCTATCAAATGATCATCTAAATGAATGCCGGCTAAAGGAGTTGAACCCTCGACCCTCTGATTACGATTCAGATGCTCTACCAACTGAGCTAAGCCGGCAAAAAATTTAATAAGAAAGAAAATGACCCGTACGGGAATCGAACCCGTGATACCGCCGTGAAAGGGCGGTGTCTTAACCGCTTGACCAACGGGCCATACGTGTAAATATTATTCAAGCACAAGGAATATTATATAAATAATCCAGTACAATGTAAAGACTATTCTTACATTTCTTTGCATTTTTAATCATTTTATAATCTTGAATAGTTTTATTTACCAAAAAAAGTGATTACGAATAATTCCTATCCATAATCACTTTAACAAAAAAGAACTCTTTATTCAATAGGACGATTACTATTCAGCTTCTATAGTTTTATATTTTTCAGGTTTTCTATTAAATAGTTCTTTTGCATAAGGACAAAGTGGAACAATTTTTTTGCCTTCACTTTCCATCTCTTCAACAACTCTATCTACTAGTTGCGCAGCAATACCTTGACCTCTTAAAGAAGGATCTACAAAAGTATGATCTAAAATTACTTTATCTTCACCTGAAGGAATATACGTTACTTCTGCAATTAATTTTCCGGACTCATCATTTTTGAAGAAACGATTTCCATTTTTTTCAAATTCCATACTAACACTTCCTTTTTAATTTACTTCATTAAGTTTAACACTTCTTGAATTAGATACCAAGAAAAGCCTTACAAAAAATGATTCGCTTTTTTATTTACTTACACGAAGAACTATCTTACCCATTTGTTCAGCTGCTTCCAATCGGTTAAAGGCTGCTTCATAATCCTCAAAATCAAATACTGTATCTATAATAGGCTTAATAGAATACCCTTCAATAAATTTGAGCATGTCCATATATTCTTCTCTACTCCCCATTGTCGTTCCTAGCAAAGTGTATTGGCCATAAAAAAACTCGCGCAAATTTAATTCAACAATATCACCAGTTGAAGATCCGAATAAAACCATTTTCCCACCTTTTTTTAATTGTTTCAACGATTGGTTAAAGGTTGCTGCTCCCACTGACTCTATTACACTATCCATTTTTTCATCATTAAGTTCTGGTGCCCAATCTTTTGTACTATTTATTCCTTTATCTGCTCCTAATTTTAGCGCCTTTTTCAATTTTTCATCAGACCGTGACGTTACATAAACTGTCGCACCAACTGCCTTAGCAAACTGAAGCAGGTATGTGGCTACTCCTCCGCCTATCCCTGGGATTAAAATGGTTTGCTGATTAGATACCTCACCTTTTGTGAAAAGTGCTCTATACGCTGTTAAAGCACTTAATGAAAGAACTCCTGATTCTTCCCATGTTAAATAACTAGGCTTCAGTGCTACAAAATTCTCATGAATAATAAACTCTTCTGAAAATGTTCCTTGTAGTGGATTTCCTAATATCTGGAAATTCTCTGGTGGGGCCTCAGTCTTATTTAACCAGCCTATACCAGGATTTACAATCACTTCATCACCTACATCAAACAAGGTTACTTCTGATCCTACTTCACTTATAATACCTGCACAATCCGATCCAACGATTAGAGGTCTACTCATCTTATTACGTCCATTAACAGTGGCCAAATCTCGATGATTTAATCCAATCGTTTTCACTTTGATCCTTACTTCTTTCTTACCTATTTCTTTAGTTTCGACTTTTTTTAGTTTCAGTCCTTTTATACCTGGAGTTTTTTCATGGATTAGAGCCTTCACATCAATCTTCCTCTCTTTGACTTTTTTCTATTCTGTTAAGTATATCAGTACTCTCCATTAGACTCAAAGAGCGCGATTTCCTACACTTTATTATCAAAAAAAGAATTGATCATAAAAGAATTAATAATGATTATTAATCTAACCTGAGATATTCCAGAAAAATTTATTTAGAAAACAAAAAAAAGACCTTAGAATTTCAAGGTCTCTTTCTATTTCTGTAAGCCACTTGCCGGATTTGAACCGGCGACCTCTTCCTTACCATGGAAGCGCTCTACCAACTGAGCTAAAGCGGCATTACTCAATTATACTATTAATTATTTGCAAAAAAAAAAGACTCCGCAAGTAGGACTCGAACCTACGACATCATGATTAACAGTCATGCGCTACTACCAACTGAGCTATTGCGGAATAATTGAATCTGCGTGGCAACGTCCTACTCTCACAAAGGGAAACCCTTCACTACCATCGGCGCTAAGAAGCTTAACTTCTGTGTTCGGCATGGGAACAGGTGTGACCTTCTTGCCATCATCACCACACAATTTCAATCAAGAGAACGTTGTTCTCTCAAAACTGGATAAGTTAACCATCATTTTTCGTTCTGAAACCGTCTTACACCGTTTAAAAAATTTGGTTAAGTCCTCGACCGATTAGTATTGGTCCGCTCCATCTATCGCTAGACTTCCACTTCCAACCTATCTACCTGATCATCTCTCAGGGGTCTTACTCACTTACGTGATGGGAAATCTCATCTTGAGGGGGGCTTCACGCTTAGATGCTTTCAGCGTTTATCCCGTCCACACATAGCTACCCAGCAATGCCCTTGGCAGAACAACTGGTACACCAGAGGTGTGTCCATCCCGGTCCTCTCGTACTAAGGACAGCTCCTCTCAAATTTCCTACGCCCGCGACGGATAGGGACCGAACTGTCTCACGACGTTCTGAACCCAGCTCGCGTACCGCTTTAATGGGCGAACAGCCCAACCCTTGGGACCGACTACAGCCCCAGGATGCGATGAGCCGACATCGAGGTGCCAAACCTCCCCGTCGATGTGGACTCTTGGGGGAGATAAGCCTGTTATCCCCAGGGTAGCTTTTATCCGTTGAGCGATGGCCCTTCCATGCGGAACCACCGGATCACTAAGCCCGACTTTCGTCCCTGCTCGACTTGTAGGTCTCGCAGTCAAGCTCCCTTATGCCTTTACACTCTGCGAATGATTTCCAACCATTCTGAGGGAACCTTTGGGCGCCTCCGTTACACTTTAGGAGGCGACCGCCCCAGTCAAACTGCCCGTCAGACACTGTCTCCCAGCCCGATAAGGGCTGTGGGTTAGAGTGGTCATACAGCAAGGGTAGTATCCCACCAACGCCTCCACCAAGACTGGCGTCCTGGCTTCATTGGCTCCTACCTATCCTGTACAAGCTGTACAAACACTCAATATCAAACTGCAGTAAAGCTCCATGGGGTCTTTCCGTCCTGTCGCGGGTAACCTGCATCTTCACAGGTACTATAATTTCACCGAGTCTCTCGTTGAGACAGTGCCCAGATCGTTACGCCTTTCGTGCGGGTCGGAACTTACCCGACAAGGAATTTCGCTACCTTAGGACCGTTATAGTTACGGCCGCCGTTTACTGGGGCTTCAATTCTGAGCTTCGCCCGAGAGCTAACCCATCCTCTTAACCTTCCAGCACCGGGCAGGCGTCAGCCCCTATACGTCATCTTACGATTTTGCAGAGACCTGTGTTTTTGATAAACAGTCGCCTGGGCCTATTCACTGCGGCTGACCAATTGGTCAGCACCCCTTCTCCCGAAGTTACGGGGTCATTTTGCCGAGTTCCTTAACGAGAGTTCTCTCGCACACCTTAGGATTCTCTCCTCGACTACCTGTGTCGGTTTGCGGTACGGGCAGTTTGTTTCTAACTAGAAGCTTTTCTTGACAGTGTGACATCGGGAACTTCGGTACTTAATTTCCCTCCCCATCACAACTTGTTCTTAAAGAAGCAAGCATTTGACTCACTTCAAAACTTGTTGCTTGGACGCGCATATCCAACAGCGCGTATTCCTTAGCCTACTGTGTCCCTCCATTGTTCAAACAAAACAAACTGGTACAGGAATCTCAACCTGTTGTCCATCGTCTACGCCATTCGGCCTCGACTTAGGTCCCGACTAACCCTGGGAGGACGAGCCTTCCCCAGGAAACCTTAGTCATTCGGTGGACGGGATTCTCACCCGTCTTTCGCTACTCATACCGGCATTCTCACTTCTAAGCGCTCCACTAGTCCTCACGATCTAGCTTCAACGCCCTTAGAACGCTCTCCTACCATAGAACCAATGGTTCTATCCACAGCTTCGGTGTTATGTTTAGCCCCGGTAAATTTTCGGCGCAGGGTCACTCGACTAGTGAGCTATTACGCACTCTTTAAATGATGGCTGCTTCTGAGCCAACATCCTAGTTGTCTAAGCAACTCCACATCCTTTTCCACTTAACATAAACTTTGGGACCTTAGCTGGTGGTCTGGGCTGTTTCCCTTTCGACTACGGATCTTATCACTCGCAGTCTGACTCCCGGATATAAATCAATGGCATTCGGAGTTTATCTGAATTCGGTAACCCGAGAAGGGCCCCTAGTCCAAACAGTTGCTCTACCTCCATGATTCTAATTCCGAGGCTAGCCCTAAAGCTATTTCGGAGAGAACCAGCTATCTCCAAGTTCGATTGGAATTTCTCCGCTACCCACACCTCATCCCCGCATTTTTCAACATACGTGGGTTCGGTCCTCCAGTGCGTATTACCGCACCTTCAACCTGGACATGGGTAGATCACTTGGTTTCGGGTCTACGACCACATACTCATTCGCCCTATTCAGACTCGCTTTCGCTGCGGCTCCGTCTCATCAACTTAACCTCGCATGGGATCGTAACTCGCCGGTTCATTCTACAAAAGGCACGCTATCACCCATTAACGGGCTTTAACTATTTGTAGGCACACGGTTTCAGGGGCTATTTCACTCCTCTTCCGAGGTTCTTTTCACCTTTCCCTCACGGTACTGGTTCACTATCGGTCACTAGGGAGTATTTAGCCTTGGGAGATGGTCCTCCCGGATTCCGACGGAATTTCTCGTGTTCCGCCGTACTCAGGATACTGATCAGAGTGAATTTGGTTTCGGATACAGGGCTTTTACCTTCTTCGGCAGACCTTTCCAGGTCGCTTCTCCTACCAAAATCATTTATGACTCTATGTGTTCAGTCCTACAACCCCAGAAAGCAAGCTTTCTGGTTTGGGCTATTCCCGTTTCGCTCGCCGCTACTCAGGGAATCGATTTTTCTTTCTCTTCCTGCAGGTACTTAGATGTTTCAGTTCTCTGCGTCTACCTCTACTGACCTATGTATTCAGTCAGCAGTAACATCCTATAAAAGATGCTGGGTTCCCCCATTCGGAAATCTTTGGATCAAAGCTCACTTACAGCTCCCCAAAGCATATCGGCGTTAGTCCCGTCCTTCATCGGCTCCTAGTGCCAAGGCATTCACCGTGCGCCCTTATTAACTTAACCTATGGTTAATCGTTAATTTTCAATACTCATCTTTCGATGAGAACCTTAAAAACTTACTTTTAAAAATTTTCGGTGTGTTTCTGGTTTCTTACTTGAATTACAATTTTTAACTTTATCCAGTTTTCAAAGAACAACTTAAATTTTCGCAACTAAAGTTGCAATGGAGCCTAGCGGGATCGAACCGCTGACCTCCTGCGTGCAAGGCAGGCGCTCTCCCAGCTGAGCTAAGGCCCCAAGAGCATTTATTTTATTATTATTATAGAAGAAAGATCATTGACCTCTCAAAACTAAACAAAGTAAGTACGAATGTGTGGGTTTCCGTTATATTCCTTAGAAAGGAGGTGATCCAGCCGCACCTTCCGATACGGCTACCTTGTTACGACTTCACCCCAATTATCTGTCCCACCTTAGGCGGCTGGCTCCCAAAAGGGTTACCTCACCGACTTCGGGTGTTACAAACTCTCGTGGTGTGACGGGCGGTGTGTACAAGACCCGGGAACGTATTCACCGCGGCGTGCTGATCCGCGATTACTAGCGATTCCGGCTTCATGCAGGCGAGTTGCAGCCTGCAATCC
>NZ_ABHH01000004.1:65000-141653 GCF_000171855.1 Carnobacterium sp. AT7
TCATTTCACTTATTTATTGAATTCTTTTTTTATTATAGAATGCCATTTACTTTCAGACAAGTTAATCTTACTATTATCTATCTGCTTTAGATCTCTAAAGAATTTCTTCATCCATTTCTAAAAGCATTGGATACCTTATCTACTATATGTTATTATCAAATTAAATAAACCAATCCTTAAAGGAGGATATACAAACATGCTTATAAAATCACTTTGCATTCCTAAAAAGAAACTAACTACAGTAAACGAAACTGTAACCCTTCAAGAAGCTATCGATATACTTGAAAATTCAGGTTTTCGATGTGTACCTATCTTAGATGAAACGGGAACAATCTTTAGAGGAAATATTTACAAAATGCATATCTATCGTCATAAAGCTAACGGTGGAGATATGAATTTACCAGTGACGCATTTATTAAAAAATGCTACAAAATTCATTTCTATAAACGCATCCTTCTTTAAAGTCTTTTTCTCAATTAAAGAATTGCCTTATATTTCTGTACTAGATGATGATAATCGCTTTTACGGAATTTTAACCCATAGTTCATTACTAAATATGTTGCAACAATCATGGAATGTTAACACAGGTAGCTATGTATTAACCATTGCTTCAACTGGTCTAAAAGGCGATTTAGCAAATATGACAAAAATCATTAGTCGCTATTGTTCTATTTCAAGTTGTATCACATTAGACGTTGAACAAGATGAATTAGTTCGTCGCACTATGATCACTTTAGAGTCTGGCGTTACAAAAGATGTCGTTAAGCAATTATCTGCTTCTCTAAGCAAACGAGGCTTTCGTGTTGTTGAAATAGAAGATTTAAAGAATATTGGTTAAGCCGTTTATTCGTTAAAAAAAGCTAAATGCTGATGCATTTAGCTTTTTTCTATCTTTCTATTCTTTCATTAAAATGAATTTTTTTATCAATATAGATCATAACTGGCATACCAATCCCCATTACAACCAGTTCTCCAATCGCAACAGTTAAGTAGCTAAACCAAAACGGCAATTGCAACGCTAGATATAATTCCCATGCTATTAGCGCTGAGCCAATAGTGAAAACAATTGTATTTACACTCATTTTTACCCAAACGTTCGTTATCCTTCTCGTTAGTCCACTCATGATAAGCAGTGAAATCAGTGTGTGCGCAACACCAAATACTAAGTCATAAATAACCATAGGTGAAAAAATAAGATTGGATATCAAAACTCCACCAACTATCCCTATGATGTATTTTTTATTAAATACGGCTAAATGATTCAACATTTCCGCGACGCGAAATTGAATTGCACCAAAAGACGTAAAGGCTAATGACGCAGTAATCGCCACGTATAGCGCTGCAACTACTGCGTTTATTACTAAACTTTTAATTTTCATTTTATTCCTCCTAGTTTTTTTTCGTGGGATGGTCAACGAACCACGTTTTTACAACCTTCATAGCATACCACTTAACACTTAGTTTTTCAATTTGTTTGAAAAAAGTAAAAAAAAGCATTCGTTCATTCACGAATGCCACATATTATTTATTTTTTTACACCTGACCTGATAATCCAACACTTATCGCCAAGGCATCATCAATTTTTTTCATCATTTTAAAGTCTAATTGAGTCACTTTTTCACGTAATCGTTGTTTATCAATTGTTCTTATTTGTTCTAATAAGACAACAGAATTTTTTTCAAGATTATACTCTTCTGCTGATATCTCAACATGGGTAGGCATCTTTGCCTTTTGGATTTTAGCTGTTATTGCTGCGATAATAACGGTTGGACTGTAATGGTTGCCTACATTATTTTGAATAATCAAAACTGGTCGCATCCCACCCTGTTCCGAACCTACAACTGGCGATAAATCAGCGTAATAAATCTCTCCCCGTCTTACCATAGGTATTTTCCTCCTTATAACACCTGGTTAGAATTGGGCACCGACCTCTTTTTCACAAACTTCAAATTCATCACAAATATCAAGATTGATACGAGACATCTCTGCATATCCTTTACGCATGGTATCATAGACTATTAAATTCTCTTCTAAAAAATAATTCATAACCGAATTAACAAATTCATTTTCATCAATATTTGCAATAGAGCAATATTCTTTAACTACTTTGTAAACTCCTGGCGCTAAATTAACTTTCATTATGTTATCATTTTCATCCATTACCCCATACCTCCTAAAAGATTACCTTTTCATACCCCATAAAAAGGATTCACTTCAAGAACATGGTAACATGAAATGATAATCATTGAAACCGCAACCTTAATAAAAAATCAAATTTCACTTTATAGACAAATCTGATTTTATCTTTAGGTACCTTAAGGCGTTAACTAACCTATTTCATTGTTTTCTAACTGGAATTACTCCAATTAAATTTCCACTTAAAAACTTTAAAACAATTATATGTATGACGAAATCCCTATTAAACGGTTGCTTCGTTTCCTCGTTTCCCCTTTTCTATTTTTCTAAAATAATTTGTGCGGCAACAATTGTATCTGTGTGAGTAATGGAAAGAAATACATTTCCTTGAAAAGGACATTTTTCAACTACAGGTTTACCATAATTATCTGGTATTATTTCAATATCTTGAAAACCCAACTTCCCAATTCCTGTTCCCATCGCCTTTGAAAAAGCTTCTTTCGCTGCATATCTCCCAGCTAAAAACTCCATTTGACGATTACCTTTTAGCCTAGAAAAAATTTCCATTTCTGCTGGAGTAAGTACTCGGCTAGAAAAAGTTTCTCTTTTTAAATAAGCTTCCTTTATACGAGTGATTTCTGCTATATCTAACCCGATACCTACGATCATGTTACACACCTCTTTTATGCCTTTATCAATTTTCTTACTCACGTAAGTTATATTCTATAATATTAAGCTAATCTTATCAACAATATTTATTGTGTCACTTGTAAAAGGTAATTATTTCCACTTGCTAATGATCTATTTTAAATCAAATACTCATTTTTTTACAGACTCTATAATTCTTAGTGTGAATAGACGAATTTAGTTCATACTCACCATTCGAGAGGAATAGGTTTGCTTGTAGCTCAGCGGTGTATTTAAGTCTCAAATAGTAGGTAGTAGAAAAAACAAAAAAGACCAAGACAATTGTCTTGATCTCTTTTAACTAATTTAGTCTTTATCACGAATAGTAAATTTACGTTCTCCGCCTGCATTACGACGGTTATCAGTAGACTTTCCACGACTGTCTTTACGACGGCTGTCGCTTCCGCTACGTTTTGAATCTTTATTCCATTTTCCGCCTGCACTTGAGCTTGCGTTACCGCCACCACGACGTTCAGAAGGTTTTCCACTACGACTACTTCCGCCACGGTATCCACCTTTACTGCTACTTCCGCCACGATTGCTTCCGCCGCCATGACTTCCGCCTTTACGACCAGGTAATGGACGCTCTGGAGTAATTTTAACTGGAACTTCATCAGCATCTTTTGTTACACTCTTCAAGAATGCAGCAGCAAGATCTTCAGCTGTATAAGTTTCTAATAATTGTGCAGCAGCTTTTTCATAACGATCCAAGCCATTAGCATCAACAATAGAACCTACTTCGTCAATTGACGCTTTAATTTGTCCTTCAAAAGCTTCAGCATTTGTTGGTGGACGCAATGGTGTCATTGCTTTTTTAGTTAAGTCTTCAATAACACGTAAATATCCCATTTCATTAGGTGTAATAAATGTTACAGAAACACCCTCTTTTCCTGCACGACCAGTACGTCCAATACGGTGAACATAGCTTTCTGGATCTTGAGGAATATCATAGTTATATACGTGTGTAACTCCGGAAATATCTAATCCACGAGCTGCTACGTCAGTTGCTACTAAAACATCTAATTTACCTGTTTTAAAAGCTTTTAAAACGCTCATACGTTTTTGTTGAGAAAGGTCGCCATGGATTCCTTCTGCGCGGTATCCGCGAGCTTCTAATCCACGAGCTAATTCATCTACACGACGTTTTGTACGACCAAAAATAATTGTTAATTCTGGTGTTTGAACATCAAATAAACGAGTCATAATATCAAATTTTTCGAAGTCTTTACAACGTACAAAAAATTGTTCAATTAAACTATCTGACATTGTAGTTGCTTTGATTTGAACATGTTCAGGTTCTTTCATAAATCTTACACCAATGCGTTTGATAGCTGGTGGCATTGTAGCAGAGAATAACAATGTTTGACGTTCAGCTGGAACTTCATGAATGATTGTTTCAATGTCATCGATGAATCCCATATTCAACATTTCATCCGCTTCATCTAAAACTAGTGTTTCAACATGTCCTAATTTCAACGTTTTACGTTTGATATGGTCTAATAAACGACCTGGTGTACCAACAACAATGTGTGGTGCATCTTTTAAAGCACGGATTTGGCGACTGATATCAGCTCCACCATAAACTACTTGAACACGGACTTTTTTATCGCGGCTTAAACGGAATAATTCTTCTTGTGTTTGGATAGCTAATTCACGAGTTGGTGCAATAACTAATCCTTGTACATTACGGTTGTTTACATCAATTTTTTGTAACATTGGTAAACCAAATGCTGCCGTTTTCCCTGTTCCTGTTTGTGCTTGCCCAATAACGTCTTTTCCTTCAAGTGCTAGTGGAATCGTTTGTCCTTGGATTGGTGTTGCTTCCTCAAATCCTAAACGTTCTACTGATTTTAATAATTCAGGTGCTAATCCTAATTCTGAAAATTTCAATATATTTCCTCCCAATTTTAAAACCTTAAAGAGAGATTTTTGCGAAATACAGGCACCTTCATTAGTTTAATCAATGCACCTGTTTGCTGTAACTCCATATAAAAACTCGATGTTCGTTCGGTCGAATGTACACCAAGTTTTTCATTTCATATAAAAAACTTGAATTTTTTCCAAGTTTATCTGCTTATCTAGTTTCACAAAACCCTCGATGGCTTCATTTTTTATTAAAGATTATTCTTCAATCTAAACCATTCTATCATGTATATTTTTGTTTATCAATTGATTTGGCCTATTGTTTTTATGAACACGTTTCCTTTAAGCTTTTTCTTTCGATTCTATGAGTTCACTTGCTTTAGTCTGCGCTTTCACAATCTTTTTGCTCATCTTATTGACATAATCTTTGATAGAACTCTCTACAAAAAAAGAAACTAAAAAAAGGTTTTTCACCTCTCTTTTAGTTTCTTTTAACTACTTGAAGCGGTCTATCATTAATCTCTTCCGCCACCAAAAATACGTAACAATCCAATAAAGATATTAATAAAGTCTAGATACAAACTCAATGCTCCACTAATAGCTAACGCACCTAAATTTTGTTCGCCTGAATAGCGCGTATAAAGATCTTTTAATTTTTGGGTATCATAAGCTGTAAAGCCGATAAAGATGACAACAGTAATAAAGGATAACACCATATCAGCTGGGCCACTTTTCAGGAAGAAACCATTCACTAACATAGCAATAATCAAACCGATTAACGCACCTCTTAATTGTCCTCCTAAAGTTGTTAAATCTTTTTTAGTTGTAAACCCGACTAAACTCATACCTGCAAAAGATGCAGCTGTGGAGATAAATGCAGCCCCAATGCTCCCTAGATCATACATTAGGAAAATAGAAGATAGTGTAATTCCATTGATAACTGCAAAGGCAATAAAACCAATGATTGACGCACTTGCCGATCTTAACTTAGCCCCATTCGAAGCTAACTTCATAACTAACGCTATCTCAGCAATAAAAAAAGCTAACATTCCGAATCGAGTACCAAATACCAAGTTTAAGATAAATGAACTTTGCGATGCATAAAAAGCGGTTATACCTGTTATTGATAAACCTAATGTCATATAAATATATATTGAAGCAAAAAATTTAGACAAACTTGTTGTATTTACTGCTTGATTAGAAACTTCTCTTCTAGGTGTATTCATGCTAATTAAACCTCCTAATTTATTCGTTTGTAATAGTATAGCAATTTTTTCTGATTAGTCACTCAGTCTTTAGACATATTTTTATATTAATCTTGTAGTGCCCTTACAACAGAAAGTAAATCTGTACCCAAACTTGATTTTATGAGCACGTAATCTCCAGGCTCGATTTGTTCTTTTGCCAGTTGAATCAGCGGTTCTTTGTCACCAGTAAAGTAAAAAAGGTTGTCGTTTGCGAACGTTTCTTGTAAAGATTCATAAAGTACACTCATTTCCTCACCGTAAAGAATAACCTTTTTGATTTGGTTTGGATTTAGAGACTCCTTAATGCTTAAGTGCAACTCTGAAGAATGCTCTCCCAATTCTAACATATCACCTAAAATCACAATTTTCTTACCTTCGTTTTCAAAAGTACTAAAATTATCTAACACAGCTTTCATAGCAGTGGGATTCGCATTGTAAGCATCATTTAAAATACGACTCCCATTTATTCCAACCAACCATTCCGTTCTATTTTTAGTTAACTGAAATTTGGCAAGTTTTGGAGCTGATTTTTGGATAGGTACACCTAAAACTATTCCTGCCATCAATGCGGCCAATGCATTGTTTACATTGTACGTTCCTAATACAGGCAAACTTATCGTCATATCAGGGGTTTCATTTGTCGTAAAACTAGTTTGATTCATTTGTGCATCTATATTTAATGGGTATAAATCATTTTCAGCAGCTGTTCCAAATGTTTTTAATTGTTTATCTGTCAAAAAAGTGACTCTTTCTTGCAGTAACGGTTCTTCACCTGGATAAATTAATACACCATTCTCTTTCAAGCCTGAACTAATTTCCATTTTGGCATCCGCGATACCCGCTCTCGATCCAAAAAACTCAATATGTGACTCACCAATCATGGTTATAATAGCTACATCTGGCTCCGCTAGATCTGATAACACTTTAATTTCTCCAGCATGATTCATTCCCATTTCTAAAATAACTACTTCAGTATCTATCGGCATTTCAAGAATCGTTATTGGAAGACCTATGTGGTTATTAAAGTTTCCTTGTGTTTTATGCACCCGATATTGACTAGATAATACTGCATCCGTCATATCTTTTGTAGTCGTTTTTCCGTTGCTTCCTGTAATTCCAACAACTTTTGGATTGACTTTAGTTAAATAAAATTTAGCCAAATCTTGTAAAGCTTTTAATGTATCTTCCACTTGAATGACAGGAAAATCAGCTGCCACTTCAAACGGCAAATCTTTTAATGATTTACTCCATAGAGAAGCTCTAGCTCCATTTTCAATGGCTTTTAAAATAAACTGATGTCCATCATTATTTCCTATTAATGGCACAAATAACGATTCTTTTACTAATTTCCGAGTATCAAAATCAACTGAAATTATTTCTTGATCAGACCACATGCTGGTATCATTTAACGCTCCAACTGCTGCTGCAATTTCTTTTATCGTTAAAGAAATCATAATTACGCTCCTTTTAAGTTTAATAAATCACTGAACACTATCTGTTTTGAAAGAAATAGAGACCGGAAAACGTATCCCAGCCTCTATTTCTAGCAACAAGTTTTATTGCTCATGATTTTCATTTTGAAAAGACAGTCGTTCTTGATGTCTTCTTAAAGCTAATTGAATCAATTCCTCAACTAAATCACCGTAATTTAATCCAGTATTTTTCCATAAAGTAGGATACATACTAAATTGCGTAAAACCTGGCATAGTATTTACTTCATTGATAAATACTTCATCATTGCTTGTTAAAAAGAAATCACACCGACTCAAGCCACTTCCATCTAGCGCTTGGAAAGCACGTACTGCGTATTCGCGCAAACGCGCATTAACATCCTCAGAAATTAATGCAGGTATTTGTAGCACTACGTCATTGTTGATGTATTTCGATTCATAGTCATAAAAGTCAACGCTTTTCACTAATTCTCCAGGAACTGAAATATGAATATCGTCATTTCCTAAAACAGCGACTTCAATTTCTCTAGCTTCAATTCCTTGCTCAACAACAACTCTCCGGTCATAACGCAAAGCTAATTCAATTGCGGCAATTAATTCATCACGGTTTTCGGCTTTGCTGATTCCAACACTTGATCCAAGATTTGCCGGTTTTATATACATTGGATAAAATAAAGTACCTTCGCATTGTTTGAAAACAATTTCCTTATCATTTAGCCATTCAGCTTTTCTTACTGGCACATAAGGGACTTGTGGTAAACCAGCTTGTTGAAAGAGTTGCTTACTAATAATTTTATCCATACCGCAAGCACTTGCTAAGACACCAGCGCCTACATAAGGCATACTGATAACTTCAAATAACCCTTGAACTGTTCCATCTTCTCCATTAGGTCCATGTAAAACTGGAAAAATAACAGCATCTTCTTCTTTTAAATCAGAAGGTTGGATAATCATACCTTGCGATTGTTGATTGTCATCAACTGCAAATTGTACGTTATCCGAAACAGCTAATTTTAAGGCATCTGAAGCCACAATATCGCTTGCTTGTTTAACAATTGCACCTTTTATCCATTGACCACTTCTTGTAATATATATAGGTTGCACTTCATAGTAATCATAATATACTTCTTTAATAATAGAAAAGGCAGTCAGAATTGAAATATCGTGTTCTGCACTCTTTCCTCCATATACTAGAAAGATTTTCATTTTAGTTATCCTCCGAATTTACTTAGGTATATTTACCTCAGATTCTTTATAATTCAAAAATTATTGTAACATATTTTTTTACAGAAAAATAGCACACCTATTAGAAACAACTATTCTTATCTAACGTGTATATTATTTTTAAACATTCCAAAAAAAGCCCTTTGTGCAACTTATCCGATTACTCTGTTATAGCGTTACAACAGCGTAGTCTGTTTAGTTACCTCATAGGACTTTTCTTATAGCGATTGTATGTTTTTGACTTCTTTGAAAAACCATTTTTGGTTTTTTTCACTAAAACACAGGTTACCTAATAAATTTTTCTCTAGAAAATCGCGATCAACAAAGTTTAAACGATCTTCTGCTAAGTAAACAGGAATCTCATATACTTCTTGTTTTATTGTTAGATTTTTAAATGAAAAAACAACGCCTTCTTTGAGCAATGGGAACATATCCTTAACTTTAGAAACTGGAATACACGTAATTTTTTTCACTTTTTTGAAAAGAAACACATTTTTTTTCTCATTTACTTTTTTTTCTAGGTTGTTTGTTATATTGACCGACAAAACATTATAAAACCGATCTAAATTCCGGTAATACACTTTGGTCATTCCTTTAGGTAAGGTTAAATGGATATAATTATTTTGTAATTTATAATAGAAAGGTGAGTGCAAATGTGTATGGGCATGTGCAATATATAATAACTCAGAAATCTCAACGGGGGATAATTGCCTCATTAATTCAACACTTTCGAAATCAATCCATTTAGGAGGAGTATCGATTGTATGTTGGCTTTGCTCGAAGTATTCTTGAATTTTTGCTATTCCTCGAATCATGCGAAAACCAGTATGAGGGTCATATTCCCCAATACCTTTAGGAGCATTTAGCAATAAAATATTCTTAGGCGGTTTCTTAACGGCATCTTTGTATTCATCCATCGTGATGCCTTTACTCAATACAGCATTTGCAATAGTATCTAAATGAACATAAGTAGATTCTGAAGGCACTATACATTTCTCCCCTTGTCTTTTTCTCTTCTTCATTGTACTACTTATACACCAACTAATCTGTATCATTTAGATAATATTCTGGTTACAAAAAAGCTATGTAACCGTTCTATTAAGACAGTACCATGACAATTACGTTTGTTATAAAAATTCAAACTTTTATTATTTATTTTATTGAAAATTTATGAACACCTTTCTCAATACATCTGAAAAAAGCTTTTAAGTAAACAAAAAAAGAGCGTGGGACAAATTGTCCTGCGCTCTTTTTGAAAGAAAAAATTATTTTGCTTCTTCTTCTTGTTTGTTTGCATCTGCAATACCATATTTTTTGTTGAAACGGTCCACACGTCCGTCTGCTTGTGTGAATTTTTGACGTCCTGTATAGAACGGGTGTGAGTCAGATGAAATTTCGACACGGATCATTGGGTAAGTAGAACCGTCTTCCCATTCAACTGTTTCGCTTGAATTTTTAGTAGATCCTGATAAAAATTTATATCCTGTAGTAGTATCCATAAATACAACTTGTCTGTATTCTGGGTGAATTGCTTTTTTCATATATAAATCTCTCCTTATGCCCTGATGCATTTGCTGTATCAGAGTTAATTTTTGTCTTTAGACAACATTAGCATAATAACATATTTCCCAATTCAAAGCAACATTTTTTATTAAATTTCCAACTGAAAAAAAACCACTTTTAGCGCTGAGAATTTCTAGTATTTCTTGTTTTAGTGATGGTTTTATCCGTGAAATTCTCAAAAAACTCTTCGTTGTTTTTTGATTTGCGTAAGGCTTTTATAAATTGATCTGTTAAATCTAAGGCATCTCCTGTCATTGTATGGCGCAATTTCCAAATCATATCTAATCGGCTATCTTCCAACAAAAGTTCTTCTTTTCGTGTACTAGATTTTTTGATATCAATAGCTGGAAAAATACGGCGTTCTGCAAGTTCTCTCGATAGATGCAGTTCAGAATTCCCAGTTCCTTTAAATTCTTCATAAATCATGTCATCCATGCGACTTCCAGTATCTACTAAAGCAGTTGCTAAAATTGTTAAGCTGCCACCTTCTTCAATATTTCTCGCTGCTCCGAAAAAGCGTTTTGGTCGATACAACGCTGCCGGATCCAACCCACCACTTAATGTTCTACCGCTTGGTGGAAGAACCAAGTTATAGGCACGCGCTAATCGCGTAATACTATCCATTAAAATAATAACGTCACGTCTATCTTCTACCAATCGCATAGCTCTTTCTAACACTAATTCTGTTACACGCACATGATTCTGTGGTTGCTGATCAAAAGTTGAAGAAACAACTTCTCCTTTAACACTTCTTTCAATGTCCGTCACTTCTTCTGGACGCTCGTCAATCAGTAAAATGATCAATTCAGCATCAGGATAATTTTCAGCGATTCCATTGGCAATTTCTTTCAACAGAATTGTTTTTCCGGCTTTTGGAGGCGCAACGATCAATCCACGCTGACCAAAACCTACAGGAGCTAAAATATCGATCATTCGATTTGAAATTTTTGTTTGTGACGTTTCAAGAGTGATTTGTTTTTCAGGATAAAGCGGTGTTAGTGCAGGGAAATGAGGTCGTTCCTTTGCATCTTCTGGATCTTTTCCATTTACGAGATTTACATGCATTAACCCATAGTAACGCTCTGATGGCTTAGGTGGTCTTGCTTTACCGGATACTTTATCCCCATTTCTTAAACCAAATCGTTTGATTTGAGAAGAAGAAATATAAATATCTTCTTTACTTGGTGTGTAATTGATTGGGCGCAAAAAGCCAAAATCTTGTTGAGCCATAATATCCAACACACCTTCGACAATAAAGAATCCTTGTTTTTCTTCTTGTGCTCGGATAACAGCCAATGCTAATTCCTTTTTGTTCATTTGACTGTAATAAGGAATTTTTAGGTCTTTTGCATAATTGTAAATTTCTTTTAACGTTTTCATTTCTAATTCGGTCAATGTTAATAAATCACTCATATTAGTTAACTCCTATTTGTTATCGTCTTCAATCATTTGGACATCTGCACCTAAAACTGTTAATTTTTCTACGATATGATCGTAACCCCGTAAAATATTTTCAACTCCAGTAATCGTTGTTGTTCCTTCTGCCATTAAGCCCGCGGTCACAAGACACGCTCCTGCTCTTAAGTCACTTGCTTCTACTTCCACGCCTTGCAACTGTTTTATTGGTCCTTCAATTAAAATCATATCGCTTTCAACACGGGCTTTTGCACCCATTCGTACCAATTCTGGTATATGTTTAACGCGTTTAGGGTAAATTGTATCCGTAATTAAAGAAGTTCCGGTTGCTTTTAATAACAGAGGAGTTAACGGTTGTTGTAAATCTGTCGCAAATCCAGGATAAGGAAGTGTTTTTACATTTATCGCTTTTAAATGAGTGGCTTCTTTTACTCGGATGCTGTCTTCTCCAATTTCCATTGGCACGCCCATCTCTTCCAGTTTGGCTACTAGTCCTTCCAAATGCTCTACAATAACATTTTTCACAAGAACATCTGACCCAGCTGCGGCTGCCATAGATAAGTAAGTTCCAGCTTCAATACGATCCGGTATAATTGTGTGCCTACACCCATGAAGCTCATCGACTCCGTCTATCCGAATAATATCTGTACCAGCACCTCTTACTTTTGCTCCCATATTGTTTAACAACGTTGCCACATCAATAATTTCCGGCTCGCGCGCTGCATTTTCAATAATTGTCTTCCCTTTTGCTTTCACTGCGGCTAGCATGACGTTAATTGTTGCACCAATTGATACCACATCTAGATACAGTCTTGTTCCAACTAAACCTTTTTCATCTGTTCTTAAATACATGGCTCCCATTTCATTATCTACAGTGGCTCCTAAAGCACGAAATCCTTTTAAATGTTGATCAATAGGGCGAGGTCCTAAGAAACAGCCTCCTGGTAGTCCAACTACCCCTTGTCCAAATTTAGTCAGTAAAGCCCCCATAAAATAATAAGAAGCACGTAGACTTTTTATTTTTCCATTTGGCATTGGAATAGAAACCATATTTGTTGGATCGATAGTCAGCGTTGAGCCATCAAAAGTAGTTTCTACTTTCATTACATTCAGAATATCAATTAATGAATGGACATCTTGGATATCTGGTACACCTTCTAAAACAACAGGTGAATCGGCTAATATCGCAGCTGGTATCAAAGCAACTGTACTATTTTTCGCTCCATTGATAGTCACTTCTCCTGATAACTTTTTCCCACCATTAATGATTAATTTCTTCATGTTATACCTCCATTTTTTCTTCTAAAAAGCTAATTTTCTTGAATCAGCGGACAATCAACCGAGTTTTTATCGCCGCTTAAATGCCCTAATTTAACGAATTAATTTTATCGAACTTAATCAACTCTATTTCGATAACGAGTTTAGTAATTCCAGCCTTTTTTCTCTATTTAAACAGGCTAATTCAATCTTACTATAACTCAAAACAACTTACAATTACTATATCTTTTAACCAAACAAAAAAGTCCTTGCCTAAAAGGCAAGGACTTTTTCGTTATTTAATTAAGCTTTGTTTGAAGATCCAAATCTTTGCATAGTTTCTTTAACTGTAGAAACAATTGCAGTTTTACCTGGTGCAATAACTTTACGTGGGTCATAAACTTTATCGTCAGTGTTTAATTTTTCACGTACAGCTTTTGTCCAAACTTGTTGTAATTCAGTGTTAACATTAATTTTAGAGTGACCATTTTCAATAGCTTTTTTAATTTGGAATTCTGGGATTCCAGATCCACCATGTAATACTAGAGGAGCTTTAGTTAAGTCAGAAATAATTTTCATTTCGTCAAAACCTAGAACAGGTTCGCCTTCATAATCACCATGTACTGATCCTAAAGCAGCAGCTAAAGCATCGATCTTAGCTTCAGTTACCATACGTAGACATTCTTGAGCGTCTGCGTAGTTTACTCCACCAGTAACGCCATCTTCAGTTCCACCAACAGTTCCAACTTCTGCTTCTACTGATGCGCCTTTCGAATGAGCGTATTCTACAACTTTTTTAGTTTCTTCAATGTTTTTGTCAATTACAAATGCAGAGTTATCAATCATTACTGATGAAAAACCAGCATCAATTGCAGCTTTACAGCTTTCAAAAGAAGAACCGTGATCTAAGTGTAATGCAACTGGAACTGTAATGTTCATTGTTTCCATTAAAGCTTCAACCATTGCAGCTACAACTTTAGAGCCACCCATGTATTTTCCTGCTCCTTCAGAAACACCTAAAATAACTGGTGATTTTTCTGCTTCAGCAGCTTCTAATACAGCTTGTGTCCATTCAAGGTTGTTGATGTTGAATTGACCTACAGCATATTTACCTTCTAAAGCTTTATTTAACATATCTGTCATACTAACTAAACGACTCATATATTTTTTCCTCCTTAAGGAAATCTTTTTATTTACTAAGATACTCTTAGTCAACGATGCTATTATAACAATAAAACATGAAAATATCTAGATTTATTATAAACTTAACCAGTTTTCATGTCCCATTTGCTATCAGTTGCTTAATGCTGCTTTTACAAAACCTAAAAATAGTTTTTGTGGGCGATTCGGACGTGAGACAAATTCTGGATGGAATTGGCACGCTACATAAAATGGGTGGTCAGATAACTCAACAATTTCAACTAAGCGATTATCTGGTGACACACCTGAAAAGACTAAACCTTTTTCTTCTAGCATCGTCCGGTATTCATTATTGAACTCGTAACGGTGACGGTGACGTTCTTGAACAACGTCAACATTGTCATAGGCTTGAGCTGTTACAGAACCTGGTTTTAATTTACATGGATACAACCCTAGGCGCAATGTCCCTCCCATATTGACCACATCTTTTTGATTTAGCATCAAATCAATAATGTTATATGGTGTGTCTGGGTCAGTTTCTGCTGAATGCGCACCTTCTAAACCTGCAACATTGCGTGCAAATTCTACACATGCTAATTGCATACCTAAACAGATTCCTAAGAACGGCACTTTATTTTCACGTGCGTATTGAATTGCTAAGATTTTGCCTTCTAGACCGCGATCACCAAATCCACCGGGAACTAAAATTCCATCTGCATTTTTTAATTTACTTTCAACATTTTCTGGTGAAACTTCCTCAGCATTGATCCATTCTACTTCAATTTCAGAATCTACAGCATATCCTGCATGGTTTAAAGATTCAATAACTGATAAATAAGCATCAGGTAATTCAACGTATTTTCCAACTAATGCAATTTTTGTTTTCTTAGATAAATGCAATACTTTTTGTTCTAACGCAATCCACTCTGACATATCTGCAGGTGGTGCATCAATTTTCAAATGATCACAAACAATTTGGTCCATGTTTTGTTTTTGTAAATTTAATGGAATAGAATACAACGTGTCTACATCACGTGATTCAATAACAGCCTCTGGATTCACATCGCAAAATGAAGCTAATTTATCTTTCAAACTTTGTGGAACAGGTTTTTCTGTACGAATCACTAGCAAGTTCGGCTGAATCCCTAACCCACGTAATTCTTTCACACTATGTTGCGTTGGTTTTGTCTTCATTTCACCAGCTGCACCTAAATAGGGAATCAATGTTGTATGGATATACATAACATTATCTGCACCTACATCACTTTTCATTTGACGTAAGGCTTCTAAGAAAGGAAGCGATTCGATATCTCCTACTGTACCGCCAACCTCGGTTATCACGATGTCAGAGTCTGTTGTTTGACCTGCACGCATAATTTTTTCTTTGATTTCATTGGTAATATGTGGAATAACTTGAACGGTTGCTCCTAAATATTCCCCTTTACGTTCTTTGCGTATCACTTCAGAATATATTTTACCCGTAGTTACATTCGAATATTGATTTAAATTGATATCAATAAATCGTTCATAATGACCCAAGTCTAAGTCAGTTTCAGCCCCATCATCTGTTACGAAAACTTCTCCATGTTGATAAGGACTCATTGTTCCTGGGTCAACATTAATATAAGGATCAAATTTTTGAATGGTCACCTTCAATCCTCGGTTCTTTAATAAACGCCCTAGAGATGCTGCGGCAATTCCTTTGCCTATTGAAGATACTACTCCACCTGTTACAAAAATATATTTTGTCATTTTACCGGCTCCTTCTGACTGTATTAGAGTAAAAATAAAAGAATGATACTGGACACTTTCTGTTTTTCTTGGGTAGCAATGTATAATAAAAACAGAAAAGCTCCCTATCCATTAGTAGAATAGGGAGCTTTTGATTACTTATAGTTCCTGTCCCTTAAATTGAATTTAAGGGAGCCCAATATAGATAATACACATTTCTGTAGGAACCGTCAAGATATTCCTTTTAGTAACAAGTTGCCTTAGAAGAGTCCTTATTAATACTCGTCTTCGGTATCGTCTTCATCTTCGTCTTCGATGATGGTAAGATCGCCTTCAACACCATCAGGTAATTCATCTTCTTCGTCATCTGTACCTAATTCAGACAAATCAGCTTTGTATTCTCCAAGATCTTCTTTGTCTTCATCATCAATCATTACGCCATGTTCATCAACACTAACACGTCCACCGTAAGTAGTCGCATCGTCATCTTCTTCCTCTTCAGGAGAATCATCGTCTTCAGGATCGTCATCATTGTAATCAATATCATCTTCACCTGTAACAAATGCACTAGCTTTTTTGCGTTTTTTACGACGTGGAGCTTCATCTTCATTTCCTTGAGTCACTTCTTCATCGATGAAATCGATTGGGTACCATGAACGTAGTCCCCAGCGGTTTTCTCCTAAGGAAATAAAACTACCGTCAATATTTAAGTCTGTGTAAAATTGAGAAGTTGCAACAGCAAGTTCTTTTGAGTTTATGTTTAAGAATTCTTGTACTTCTTTTAGTAAAGCTGAGAAATCAAGGATTTCTCCTTTTTGATCTAAGATGGCATGAGCTACTTCAATCATTGACAATTCATTTTTGTTTTGCCCGTCAAATTGTGTTAATTTCACGAAAGCCACGTCCTTTCAACAGTCTATTCTTTATCATACAATATTTAAATAGTAAAAAGCAATTGTAATTTGTAATCTCCTAATTTTTCTTTTCCTAAAAACAAATCGTATTCAATGTATACTCTTCCAGAAAAGGGTTCATCTGTATAACTAATCTGCATATTTTTTGTCATTGTTTCAATACTGACTGCACCTTGTGGCGTACGGTAGAGGGTTTCAAATCTTTCGCCTTTATTGAATCGCATTCGTGTAGTCGTTTCACCTTTACGTGTAAGAGTAACGATTCCAGTCGGATCAATTTTAACCGTTACAGGAACGACTCCTGTTTCATAGGTCTCTTGGAAACGAATATAATAAGACGAATTCATTTGAACGACTTTACCAGCTTCGTCGAATACGTGTTTTTCAGTTTCATTGCCTTGAGAAATAATTGTCTCTAAATGTATTTGCGCTGCTCTTCCTTTTGATAAATCCAATTGTCTCACCTCATTATTTTTTATTCCTTATCTACTGTTCACAAAAGGTTTAGTAATTCTAGCCGCCTTTTTCATTTTATTGCATACCTATCTTATCATAGATAAAGCGAATATTATGCTTTTTTGAAACAGTTAAGGAAGAACACTGCAATAAAATTTGCTATAATAAGGAAGAATCGTTATTTATAATCAACCTAAAGGAAGTAAAACCAATGACAACTACTGAAAAAAAAGATTTTTTATCCAATCATTCTTATGAACTTTACGAAGCTACCACTATGCCTTTTCCCAATAAAACCATTTCTCACTTTGCATTAACAGATAGTTTATTGCGTTATGCTGGAAAGTACCAAAAGAACATTGTGCATTTTTGGCCAACTATAAATTTAGTTATTCTAGGCATGATGGATACAAAATTACCATATTTCAAAGACGCATTGGCGGTCCTTGAAGGGTACGGACAACCTTATATCGTTCGTAATTCAGGAGGTTTAGCAGTTGTAGGAGATGAGGGTGTATTAAATTTTTCACTTATATTGCCTGAAGATCCTCAGCAAAAAATGCCTATCAATACTGGATATGACTATATGATGCAGTTGATCAATGATGCCCTCAAACCATTTGGAAAAAAAAGTCTTGCTTACGAAATTAAAAATTCTTATTGTCCTGGAGATTACGATTTAAGTATTGATGGAAAAAAATTTGCCGGCATCTCACAAAGACGCTTAAAAAATGGTGTAGCCATTATGATCTACATCAGCGTAAACGGCAACCAAACGAAGAGAGCTGAAATGATTCGTGATTTTTATCAGGCAGGCTTAAAAGGCGAAACGGTCAAATGGCATTTTCCATCAGTAGATCCTGCTGCAATGGCTACATTAGAAGATTTACTCGGCATTTCTTTGACTGTAGCTGAAATGAAGAATTTGATTTTACACACGCTTCTTCAAAACAACTGCACGATTGTAGCCGGTGAGTATTCTTCAGAAATTATAGCCGATTATAATGAAGGCTTTGAAAAAATGATTCGCCGCAACCAGCAAATGCTCGGCAATTCAATTGATAAGGAGTTAAGCGAATGAGCGACCTTTATGATGATAAATTTTCACTGCCTATCGAACACGTATTACGTGATCCAGTCCATGATTATATTCATGTTCAAAATCAGATTATTTTAGATTTGATCAATTCAAGCGAATTTCAGAGATTACGGAGAATCAAACAATTAGGCACCTCTTCTTTAACTTTTCATGGTGCAGAACATTCGCGTTTCACTCATTCGTTGGGTGTCTATGAAATTGCTCGTCGAATCTGTGATAAATTCAAGCGAAATTATGCTACTCAAACACCCGGTGATGGCGGTTGGGATGATAATGAACGTTTAGTTGCCTTATGTGCAGCATTGTTACATGATATTGGACATGGACCCTATTCTCATACATTTGAACATATTTTTAAAACAGATCACGAAGAGTTTACTGTAGCTATTATTAACTCTCCAGAAACGGAAGTTCATAAAATTTTAGCTAAAGTTAGTGAAGATTTTCCGGAAAAAGTTGCCAGTGTTATCCAGAAAACCTATCCTAACCCGCAAGTGGTACAACTTATTTCTAGTCAAATTGATGCTGACCGGATGGACTATTTATTGCGTGATGCCTATCATACCGGTGTCAATTATGGTACATTTGATTTGACGCGTGTGCTTAGAGTGATTCGTCCTTACAAGGATGGAATCTATTTTCAAGTGTCCGGTATGCATGCAGTTGAAGATTACATCGTCAGCCGTTACCAAATGTACATGCAAGTCTATTTTCACCCTGTTTCGAGAGGTATGGAAGTCATATTAGACCATTTGTTAAACCGTGCAAAAAAAATGTATGTTGATCCAGAGTTCCATTTTACCGATCAACTAAACTTACTTGTGCCTTTTTTTGAAAACAACTTCACTCTTAAAGATTATCTAAAATTAGATGATGGTGTTTTAGCCACTTACTTTACATTATGGAAAGAAGAAAAAGATCCTATTTTAAGCGATTTGGCTACACGTTTCCTAGATCGCCATCCCTTTAAGTCCGTTAAATTTTCTAGCACAACTGATATGGCTTTGATCGAAGAGCTGAAAAGTATTATTCGTGAAGCTGGATACGATACAGACTATTATACAGCTATCAATAACAGTTACGATCTTCCTTATGACTTTTACCGGCCTAATCAAGATACTAACCGCACACAAATAGAATTAGTTCATCAAGATGGTACATTGGTTGAACTTTCTAAAGTAAGCGAAATTGTTTCTTCTATAACGGGAAAGGTCCGTGGCGATGAACGTTTTTATGTACCAAAAGAATTTTTAAAACCAGGAATATCAAATGAAATCACTTTATTTGAACATTTATACGATGAATTTAATCGTTATATTAAGAACGGGGCCATTATTGACCCAAATAAATTAGTGGAGGACTCACCTAAATGACTATAGAATTAATTGCCATCGATTTAGACGGCACATTGTTAACACCCGAAAGAAAAATAAGTACTAAGGTTAAAGAAACCATTAAATTGGCTAAAACCAAAGGGATTAAAGTTGTTATTTGCACTGGCCGCCCTTTACCTGGTGTAAACTCAATTCTCGCAGAATTAAATTTAGAAGAAGAAGGCGATTACGTCATTACTTACAATGGCGCATTAGTTCAGCAATCACATAATGGAAAAGCTATTGCTCATCACACATTAAGTTTTGAGGATTTTCTGAAAATTGAAGAAATGAGTCGTCAAGTCGGAAGCCATTGTCATACAATTGATGAAAAATACATTTACACTGCTAACAAAGACATCAGTCCATACAGTGTAAGAGAATCCTTTTTAGTCAATATGCCGATTCGATTCCGCACAGTAGCAGAAATGGACCCAACAATAGAAATCAGTAAAATGATGATGATTGATGATCCTGACGTTCTTGATGCGGCCATTGCTAAATTTCCAAAAAGTTTTTATGATGACTACACTGTTTTAAAAAGTGAGCCATTTTATCTAGAAGTGTTAAACAAATCTGCCAGTAAAGGTCAAGCACTAAAAGATCTAGCACAAATTTTGTCTATTCCTCGTGAAAATATCATGGCTATTGGAGACAATGAAAATGATATCGATATGATTGAATACGCTGGAATGGGTGTAGCCATGGGCAATGCTATTGCTAGCGTAAAAGACGTAAGTGATTACATTACTGATACAAATGAACAAGACGGTGTCGCTAAAGCAATTGAAGCCATTGCTTTTGAGAACAGTCCAATTCATAATTCCTCAAAATAATCGAAAAAAAACAAGCTATGAGGATATACTACAACTCATAGCTTATTTTTTATTATTTAGCCTAATAATTTCCCACCCACAGCGTAGTTGGTTTTTTTCATGTCTTCAATAATAACATGAACTTTATCTTCTGTTGCTCCAGTGTTTTTCACTACGGCTTGTGTAATATCTTTAACTAGACCAGCTTTTTGTTCTGCGGTCCGTCCTTCAACTAATTCAACATGTACAAATGGCATATACCTCTCTCCTTTCTCTATATTCTCTTCTAATTTTAGACCTATTTTTTTTCTTTTCAACTAATTTTTTCTTTAGATCAATGCTCTTAAACAGATGATTAGAGTTTTAATCCAAATGTTAGTATACTTAATACGTACGATAATTTAGAGAGGAGATTTACAACTATGACAGATTCAAAATTAATGTATCAAACGACAGCAATTAATACTGGTGGACGAAATGGTGAAAGCCATTTACCTGATAAATCATTTTCTGTTCGTGTTTCTACTCCAAAAGATATGGGTGGCCCTGGACAAGGAAGTAACCCAGAACAATTATTCGCACTAGGCTATAGCGCTTGTTTCAATTCAGCTTTAGAACATATGATGAAAGAAGAAAAAGTAACTGGTAAAAGCCAAGTTACTGCAACAGTTGAATTGCATTCAGACCCAACTGATAACGGGTTTAAACTTGCAGTTAAACTAGAAGTTGGAATTGAAGGCAAAGATGACGCAACTACGAAAGAATTAGCAGAAAAAGCGCATGCTTTTTGTCCTTATTCAAAAGCTACAAGTGGAAATATTGATGTAACAGTAACAGCCGTTGCTTATGAAGCAGATAAATAAAACAATGATTAAGGGAGTTGAGACGGTCGTCTCAACTCCCTTTTAGTATTTTCATTCTTATATAGATTGACCCATCTTTAGATAATGTTTTTCATATTGTTCTACAGCCCATTTATGGCTGCCTCTTTTTAATTTAGCTATGGCTTCAGGAATGGACACCCATTCTAATTGATTGAAATCTTCTAGTGGCTCACAAATAGGTTTCCATGTTTTAGCAATATAAAAATATGCAGGATTGTGGTAATGCTGGTGGCGGTGTTTGGAGTAATAATACTCTTCTGCTTCACCGATAAACTGCCCAACTTCTATTTCATATCCTAATTCTTCCATTGATTCACGTTGAGCCGTTTCTTCATGAGTCTCATTTTTCTCGATTTCTCCACCTGGTAATAAATATGAGCCGTTTGGAGGTGAAACGAGTAAGATTTTTTTACTTTCTGAGTCAAAAATCACAACATGTACGCCAATACGGGTACGATAAACTTGATTATCCAACTTTAGTCCAAATGTTTTCATTGTCATTTCGCTTCCCCCTCCTCATCGTATCCTCATTTTGAAATACTTTTCCTCATTATACACTATTTTACAACTAATTAACTACTCTATTTGTGTTTAACCCATAGATTAAAATTTCTAAAAATCATGGTATACATTAATCTGTTTCCGGGTAACATTAACCTAAAGACCAGTAAGATTTAAGTAAAAGATAACACCACAGATTCAAGCTTTTTAGTTAGTCATTAACGTCCATAAACATGAAACCTAATTCTTCACCTGTGAAAGATATATTAATAGGTAAATTAATAGTATAATAAATGTTATTGAAAGCGTTGTTTATTCTCGGATATTAATCTGTAAATTTAACAATCTATAGTTTTTGAAAATAATGAATGGTGCTTACACAACAGTAAATATAAGTACTACATTATTTTTGCTTTATTATGTTGAATGCATTTTGAAATAAAAATTAGTTTAAGTCATACTAGAATTTGAAATGAGGCTTTTTCATGAGAAATTACATAGTTACTGCTTTTTTATCGATAGTAATACTAGGCAAACTAATTGGGATAATTAATATTTTTTTAGGGAGATATCAATCTATTTTTGTAAGCTACTTTACTATAGCGCCTATTGATTCATATTAAATTAATGATATACCTAGAGACAAACAGAAGAAATTTAAAATTTTAGCTATTTTAAGTGGACTCATAGATATATTGCTTTCTGTAATTATTATCCTAGTTATATCGAAAGTAGAAACAGATATTATTCTACTTTTAGCTTTTCTTATCTATGCAAATTCTACTTTTTTTAGCAAATATAGTAATCAAATATTACAACTCAACTAATCAAAAATCCCCATTCATTTTATTGGAAAACAAAATATTTTTTATTTAATGATCCATAATTAACTTACTTTTCAAGTAATAAATTGGGTTAACAACGCTAGTCACTTATGTAGGATAGTAAGGAAAAATTTAATTAAATAAACTAGTATCAATTAGGGTATAAATATTTAATGGCAGTGAAAATGAAGCGTCAGAGCTTATTTTATTCAATTATTAGGAGGCTCGTAAATGTCTGTAAAATTAGCTATTCAAACCATTTTAAACTTCTTTGCACTTGATTTAATTTTTAATCCTGTCGTTGGCTCTATCTTACCTATTAGTGGTTTAGGAGTTCTTTTAAGTTTTGTATATTGGGGTTTACTTTTGATTTCATCTCATCAATTAGCTGTTTTTCTAAAGAAATAAAAAAACATCACGCTGATGAAACCTTGATTGATTTTCCTATTGCACAATATTTATTTTTTAGATCATACTATTGAATAATAAATAATTATAGTGAATTAGGGTTTATTATTTTTTGTAATTAAAAAAATGGATGGTTCTAAAAAAAAGGCTCATAAGAACATACGGAAACAACAATAAAAATAAATAACTGATAACCATTGTTTGAGGGCTAGTAGTGTTAGAAGGTATAAACTGCGTATTTCTTAAGCCAGTTAATAGTCCTCCTGTATTGAATTGAATTTCAATAAAAAGCATTACAGTAATCATTTCTAGATAAATAAATTTCATAATGTTTTCTAAAAAGGGTAGTAAATTTGGAATAACATAAGAAAAGAATAACTTATACTTAGGATACCCTAGCGATTTTGCGAAGACAAAATAATTAGATTGATAAACATCTTTAATATACGGAGTCATATATTTAACCAGAAAAATAATCGGGAAAATACTCAGTATAACTAAAGGAATAATTATCGCGGGTTCCCTGGGCGTACCAACTGTTTTAAATAGATAGATGGAGGTTTCTTTATAGATAACGACACTCAGCCAATGGACAAAGAACACTATGCCAAGCACAGGTAAACTCTCAATGTCTTCTAGATACCTTATTAATCTCAATACCGTTTTATTCTTCATTTTCGGGAAATAATAACTGTAAATAAGTAGGGAAAATAACGTTATGGCTAAACTAGCACTGATTAATTTTAACGTATAGCCACCGTTAGTATGTTGATAAGTAATGAATAGGTCAGATAAGTATTGATATGTAAAAATTTGAATAATGGATTCTTTTACCATTTCCAATAACAACTTTAGATTTCCAATGTTTAAAGGTAAGGAATAGCTTAAAGAAACAAGCAGAATAATACCAGCCGGTAAGGTAATAAGCAAAATAGTTTGCTTCATAATTTTTTTAAATAGATTGATTCTGCATCCCTCCCGTTAAAGATCGCTTGATACCATTGAGCAAGAGAATAAATCCGCCGTAAAAAGCTAACGGAATGAGCACCGTCCATGGAGTACTAGCTAATCGATTGATATTCTGTCCAATTAGACCACTCCATTCGTTAGATATGGTTGCGGTATATTTAGTGCTTGCATCTAACTGGGTTTCTAAGGAACCCCCTAGATAAAGTTGGAAATAAGCTAAATAAATAAAAAGAGCTAAATTTTGTGTTAAGATTTTAAAAAACAAATTCAATGTAAGTTCAGTTAATTGTGGTTTAAAATAATATCCAATCATTCTAAACTTAGAACTCCCTAATGTCTGACTAGCAAAGGCAAAATCTTGTTTGAAAAGAAAGCTCAATTCAGAATGATAAAGTTTAACCAAATTAGGAATTCCTACAAGAAATAAAATGGATAATTGAATCATTACAAATTTAAAATTAGCTGAAGGTTGAACATTATCAGTATTAAAGAGTAATGCATTAGAATAAGGTCCTATTAATAGCAACAATAAAAATGGCTTAGGAATTAATGTAAACAGCTTATCAAAATAAGAAAATAGAGGCAGCACAACTTTTGAGCCTAATTTATGAAGAGTCAGAATAGTTATAATTAAACTACTGAATATTTGAGCAGTACTTAATAATAACCCAATAAAAAAAGTGTATTTAAAGCCTTGAATAATCTTAGCAAAGATAGTAAATCCTATGATATCTGTACCAAATGGTAGAACTTCAAGAGGAGTGAAAGGCGGATACTTTACTTCTCCATTTATCCTAATACTTTCTACACGGAGCGTTAAAATTTTTGATAATAAGGGTTCATACAAGCAGCTAAGAAGTAAAAAAAATAACACGACTGAACATAATATCCATAACGTTAAATTTTTATTTTTCAATGAATTCATAAAATAATAATTTCCTCCTTCATTTTCATGAGTATATCTTAATTTAACAAGGTTTCGATTATTTTTGATATTTGTCCTTATTCTTCGATATAACAAAGATTATAAACAAGAAACATACTAAAGTTAATGCCATATAAAATGCACTCCTCCTGTTATGAATACGTAGTTAAATACTTAGCTTAAAGATAACAAGTTTTATTTTTTATAAAACAAGAATTTTCGATACATGAAATTCTATATTATTTATAAATTTGATACATAGTATTCAAATTTATAAATACAATAATAAAGAGTAGTAACTTCTTTGTTTTTGAGGAATTTCAACTTTTCATTTTTGGTAAATTTATATCTAAATCCACATTTTTCGACAACTCTTTTAGAGTTACCATTAAAATCAAAATGGCCACACCAGATTAAATCTAACTCTAACTCAGTAAATGAATATTTGATTAATTCATTTACGGCTTCCGGAACAATATTTTTTCCCCAGTATTTAGGATTTAATACATAACCTATTTCTCTTTGTTTTAAATCAGTAATGGTATGATCTGGTTTCCTATCATGAAGTCCTATACTTCCAATAACTTTATTCTCTGATTCTAAAACAATCGCATATGTATCTTCATCTTTGATAAACATCTCTATTATTTCTTTGCTTTCTTCTTCATTTTTATGAGGTGGCCACCCAGCACTAGGTCCAACTAATTCATTACGTGCATATTCGTATAGGTCTTTGCTATCTTTTTGTTGCCATTCTCTTAATATTAATCTCTCAGTTACTAATTCTTTCATACCTCTCCTCCTCATTAAAAAAATTTAGTTTTCAAGATTAATATATGAAATTCCATAAAGTAATGTATCTAGAACCTGATACCTCAAATGCTAATTTCAAAGTTGGATCGTATCAATCATTCTCAATCGCATTAATTGTTTGTCGAATGACGCTACACTTTTTACTAAAGTCTCTTATGTAAGTTTTTTTCTTTTCGAAGTTCAAAAATTTTATTTTTCATGGCTACTCATTTTACGACTATAAATCCAGTAATATATAAAATAACTAACAATCGCAATTAACAAATAAAACAACTCCGGATAATTAAACTCTACCATTGCTAAACGATTATTATCCAAGTTAAAAAAATTGAAAATAAAGTCAATAATGAAAAACATCATTAGTAATAACCAACTACTCACAATCGCTTTATGTTTAATCAACTGTGATCGTTCGTCATTCTTTTTACTTGTGATACCGTATTCATTATTTCCAGTCAACCAACCATTAATAAAAAACATAATTACACCAACTGCTAAAGTAACTATCCACCTGATAAACAATCAAATCACCTCACTAAAATGTATAAAACTATTTCCACTTGACTTTACAATAATGACTTCTTAATGTCAAAAACTTTTTACATACAATAGGAGTACCATTTTACTAAGTTGGACAGTTTGTTGAATATTGAGTAAATCGGATAAATGAATGTATCCAAGATTTTGCTAAATAAAGATTACTTTCCATTGAAAAAAGCGAATAATATCTCTGCTAAATACGTCTCCAAAAATGCAGCGATAATCATCATTGGGAGAATAAATAGAACATATATTTTTACAGCTTCTAAACTCCTATTTTTAAAAGATATTTTCACTTTATTTTTTTTGAAGATATTTTTAATTTTTATTCGAATAAACTGATTCAACTCATACAAAATAGCTGCGAATAGACAAAATGCAAAAACCTCAACAATATAATATGGCATACTTGAAACGAGTACCTGCATTCCTTTAACTGCATCAACTTCTAGTATGATCCCAAAAGCAATACCTATAATAGCAGAAGGTATAATGATATTTAGTAGGTATAAAAATTGTATTGGAATTATAGACAAAATTAGCATCTGTAGAGGGACCTTAAAACCATTATTAAGGATAAAAGCCTCTACTTTTTGTATCCCATTTAATTGGATAAGCTGTTCATTATCGCCTATTGACTCAAATATTTTTATAAAATCAATTTTCAAACTGAGCATGTACGTTATTAAAGCTATAACTAGTGATAGACTTGTTAGAAATAAAAAGAACTTACTAGCTCTTTTAAAAATCGTTTTATTTGATAAGTATAAAAGCATATTTCTCCTCTTCGTTTGAATTATTAATATATTGTTTGATTTTAACCTATTTTTTTTGGGGTTACTACAAGATTTTTTGTTAAGCAGTCTACTCTTACATACATAAAAATAAATAAAACAATAGATCATGCAGCAAAAGAAAATGATAATTGTAGACTTAACAATGATAGAATCTAATTAAGTCGATGTTACTCATGCATATTTCCAATGTAGAACCGTTTAATACGGTAGCGAGTTGACTAAGTTAATAGACAGTTATTTTTTTGTCGTTGTTTTGCTTTATCAGCATACCTATTACAATTATTTTTTGATTATACTTATTAAAGGGAGGTGACTTATGAGTTTGTTTAAAAATATGATAGAATTTAAATGGCCTATATTACTGTTTGAAGTAATTTTTTTGATTGGTGGAATTTTGCTAATAACTACCGGAATTAAAATACAAAAACAAAGCAAAACCTCAGCTCTAATTAGTATAATTGTAGGGACACTAATTACATTAATTTCACTTTATATACTCTTTTGGACATTTATCGTTGGATATAATTCTTAACTAGCTGGGATATGATAATTCTAATTACTTAGATACATATAACTAGATAGCATCGTGTATCTGGAACTTTGGCATGTTATGAATTTTTTCGATAATTAGAAATAATTTCTGAGTAAGTTAATTCATTTTTCCGATGAACTAAATTGCAACTCCTCTTCTTTCGTATTAAAATATATGTACAAATGAAGAGTGGTTGATTCTAATAACTGGAGTATCTTTAAGAATTAATAATCAAAAAGACTAATTAATCAAAAAATCCGACTACTTTTTAAGTGGCCGAATTTTTTTCTTTTTATTTAGATTGAGTACTTAAGAAAGCAATTGCAATACTATCTTATTGAGTGACTGAAATTAATACTTATGTTTCTAGACACTCTATTATTTATTAATCACCAAACGACGCGTATAAACGGCTTGTCCTGAATGCATAACGGCATCATCAATAATAGAAACAAGTCGAGCTTGCTGAGTTACCGGTGGAGACCAATTTTCATCAACAATTTTATCTAAAGTATCTTCATTTATATTATCTAGATAATCCTTTGCTAATTTGATACTGGCATCTAAATAATCACTTAAGAGTTCTTTGTCAGAAACGGTGACTTGTTCAGCTTCCTCTGATGTATGTTGGTATTCAGGCGCATCATCTGGGAATGGCAAATCAAAACGCTTATTCCACCCTTTACTTGTATACAGTGCTTCTTCGCTTTTTAAATCAGAAATCTGCATATCAAGTTCGCGAGCAGTATGCCAAAAGAGCCAAGTTACTGATTTAATTAAAGGATGTGGCATTTTATTGGCCTCTTCTACTGTCATTTTATCTAGAGTTTCTTCAAAACGTTCTTGAACACGATCTAGTAGTTCTACTTGTATAGTTGTCATCTCTATCACTCCTTGAAGTCATTTTACCACCAACTAAACGATTTGCTAATTAAAACTCCTGAAAGAAAAAAATGAATGTTTCTATATTATCAAATAATCTAAAAGGTAAAAGCAGTTCTCAATTGCTAGAGGCTACTTTTTAATCTTATTCTTTTGTTTTTATTCGACTTAATTTTTTGATAAAAATAAAAAGCAGTACCAGATCCGTAAATAAAAAACGTAATGATTATTGCTTTTTTAAATCATTTAATCCTTTTTAGAAAAGGGCGCAGTATTCTTCATCAGGTAAGTGCACTCCTTCAACGATTATTTGCATAACCGTTTTTAGTTTTTCAAGATTGGTATTTCGTTTCTTTAGTCTTTTCAAGTCTTTTTTGAATTTGGTTGTCTGCTTCATTTCTAACATTATGGTAAACCACTTACAATAACGGGCTTATATCCCTCAAGGTTTTATTTCCTTAACAATCTCTGTTTTTATACATTTCTAATGTGTTTTTTTTGAAGGTGCAATTTAACATTTGAAACTTTATCCTTAGTTTAGTCGACATAGCACCACTATAACTTAAAAAATTATAGTGATTTTTCATTAATTAGACGTTATCATGAGTAGTAATTAATACTAAAATTGCTTAATGACATAATAGAATTTAATAATTGTGATTCAGTAAAATCTATTGTTATAACAAACTTAGCCTATTAGACGAAAGGACACTATTATGAAAAAAATAATTAAGTTTGATGATAAGATGCAAACAGGAGAATACGAGTTAACACAAAAACCAGGTGAAAACTTTAATCCTGAATTCAAACCTGAACTGACTCCAAAAGAACTGTTAGAGTTGGGTGTCTTTGGTGGAAAGTATATGACTGATTGAAAGGATGAATTTCCAAGGGATTGGTTTGAGAAAGCTAAATTATCACCTAATAAGAAAGATATTTCCTTAAACTATTATCAAGTTGATGCGTCCTTACCTTTGAAGACATGGCAAGAAAAAGGATGGATCCATTCAGGCGATCCTCGAGGTTGGTTTCAATGGTATTGTCGTTACTACTATGGACGTAGATTACCTGAAGAAGATCAAATCCAAATTAAAAGATGGAAAGCAATAAAAAGACATGTAGGAGCTATCAAAAAAAACTGTGAAAAAAATGATCAGAGTTGTAGAAAAAAGCAAAGGCAGACTCTTCTTCATTGGGCATATGATAGCAGGAAAATCTGATAAGTGTTTTATATAAGAAAAATGTTAAGATTGACATAAAATAATACATGCAATTAGATAGAATAGTGTATCCATAACCTTGATAGGTTATGGATTTTTTTGTGCTAATTAGAGTTAATTTTTGAGTGCGCTAATCCATTTTATAGAGAAAATAAATTGAAACTCCTCTTCTTTTGTAATACAATGTACATACAAAGGAAGAGGAGTTGATTCTAATGACAGTAGTATCCTTAAGAATTGATAACCAAGAAGAACAATTAATCAAAGAATATGCTAAAGCTAATAATATCTCTGTTTCAGCTTTATTTAGAAATGCTGTTTTAGAAAAAATAGAAGATGAGATTGATTTGAGTTTATATAACCAAGCTATGTCTGAGAACAAAGAAAATCCGCAAAGTATTTCTTTTGAAGATATGCTAAAGGAGTTAGCGGATTAAATGAATTCAGGTTATCAAATAATGTTTGAAAAAGGAGCACAAAAGGCTTTAAAAAAGATGGATAAACACCAATCTCTTTTAATTATGGGATGGATTCAAAAGAATCTAGTGAATTGTACAGATCCTAGAAAACAAGGTAAAGGATTGACTGCCAATCGTTCAGGAGAATGGCGGTATAGAATTGGAGATTATCGCTTAATTGCCGATATCAATGATGATACAGTCACTATTTTAATGTTAGAGATTGGCCATAGGAAAGATATTTATAAATGAACGATTAGCATTAAGTACTCAAAAAAAAAATCGTATTTTCAATAATATTTTGTTGAGAAGCTTGAATTAGAAATTGCGTTTCTAGACACTTTTTCATTTCTTCAACAAGCATTAAAATAGAGCTATTAACGGGCACATAAACGTTTGCTAATGGCATAATGATTACCTGATGTTTGTTATAAGTAATAATGAATAGCAGGTGCTCAAGTGTTGCCTATACTTCTTTCAATACATGAAATTGCTTAGAATCGTGTATTAAAAACCTTGCTAGTATAAGCCTTTTATTATTCGCTCTTTTTCATGAAAAATACTATTTATTCTATGTAAACGAATTAATCGATAGGTAGCGTATTACTTTTAGTCACTATTATTTATGAGGTTGATAGAGATAATAATCTTGCGAATGTACCACTTTAAATCCTACGGTTTTATACAATCCTAAAGCATGGTCATTTTTTGTTTCAACTTCTAGGTGTACCGAGAAGCCATCCGAAATTTGATCCTTAATAACTTTCTGCAACACTTTTCTACCTATTCCTTTACCTTGATATTCTGGCAAAATAGAAAAGAAAGATATCCAAGTCTGTTTATCTGTTCGCTTTAAACGGAGTTTTCCTACTGTTTTTTCATTTATTTCAATCATTAGCATATCGTCAGTCTCCGCTGATAGGGCATCTTCTTTAGACATACCAAAAGCTTCAATAGATAAACGTGTACTTATATCTAAATCTTCCACGGTTGCTTTTCGAAGTGTTAAATCTTCTACTGGTTCTGGGATACGGTCTTGCCATTCCATTTGGTGCTCCGTAAATTTATAAATAGCACCTTGTTTATTCAAAAAAAACTTTGCGGAGTGTGACTCAGAAGGTGCGTTTAATAAAATTTCTTTATAGCCATTTTGTAGTGCAATTTCTAGCCCTTTTTTAAACAAAGAACTGAATAGCCCTTTTTGTCGTTCATTTGGCTTTACCATGCCACATACTTCAACAGTGGATCCAAAAGGATATAGAGCTAAAAATGCAACAAGCTCTCCTTTTTCATATTGAAAAAAATCAAGTTGAGTAGTGTCGCGATTTTCCAACATATCCCAATTAAGTTTTAATTGAAAATTTCCTTGAGTTTCACATTCTTTTTGTAACTTTTTAACATCATGCAATTTTTGTATCGTCAACAAAGTTAACTCCTTTATAATTTTTTAAGTTTGTAAGAAAAACTCATGACAGAGTGCAAAATCAAATAATCACTATATAAGTTTATTATACAATAAAAATAGAAGCTTAATTCTAATAGAACATTTTCTTATGTTCTATGTATATAAGAATAAAAAGGATAATACACTATTTTACATAAAATCGTGTGTTTATTTCGCGTAATGATTAGACATTAAACACGTAACAAGAAATCAACGAATTTTTATTTTTTTTGAGAAGAAACAAGATCTTTTTCCTCCTTGTATGCCACTTTTCTTTATCATACCGAAAATAATAGTAGGTTTCTACAATATATTAACTCAAAAATTGATTGGAATTTCCGGTCAGAGCAACACTATACCCATTTTATCTAAAGCAGTATATAGACGAAAAAAAGACAGCTTAACTTTAAGCTGTCTTAGTTTGGATGTTGTGTTGTTTAGTCTACTTAGAATTTAGTCAATTCCTATTGTTTTCCGCAATGTTTTATTCTGTACAACAAAGTACAACAATGCGATGTTAATGGGTGCTAAAATAAGGTTTTGTACTAACCTCGTTGGGAAAATTACAAAGATAGCTTTATCAAGCATGATTGTTAACCAAATTGTATTCAAACCCAAATTCACAAAAATGGTAACCAACAGTATCGCTAAAATAATTCTCTTTAATGATTTAGGTTTCTTGTAAAGAACCAAACCATAAATCATTCCTCCGACAAATGCTGATAAGGTAAAACCTGGAAAGAACACTCCCCCACCAAATAATATCGTTCCAATTAAATCTGTTATTGCTGAAGTCATTCCAGCTATCCAAGGACCATAAAGCATAGCGATAATAGCAATCGGTAAAAAACCAAAACCAATTCGAACGATTGGGGTTTCAATCGAAATGAACTGAGTTAAAACGATTTCTAACGCCATTAATAACCCTATTATTGAAACACTTCGTGCATCATACTTATTCTTACTCATTTTGAAGATCTCCTTTGAAGAGCTCCACACATAAAAGCTTATGCAGCGAATGCAGAAACAAAACCGCAAATTGCCTAAACAATCTTTCGTTCGCGGGCAACATCCCATCCCAGCGACACTTAACGCTTTATTTCCTACTCTGATAGATTACCTAAATTCGTTTTACCTCTTTTAGGCAAATTCACTATAGCACATTCTACCTATTTGGTATAGTAGCGAAATTTTCTTTGCTAGGGCAAATTATTATTTAATAAAATTAGTCATTGACATTTATTTTTTAGTTCTGTATATTAAGAACAAGATAAGAATTATGAAAAATAAATGATAAAACACTATGAAAAGAAGAGTACGTTTAAATTCGTCTATACAAGAGAACCCAGTTAGTTGCTGAAAATGGGGTAGTCAAATTGAACCGAAGATGGTCTTTGAGTGGAGTTAGCGAATCACTTGTGTAAAAGTGTTAGCTTGCTACGGGAACACCCGTTACAGTGTCACAGTATAAGCAGACAAAATAGTCTGATGTACTGGTTAAGGTAAGTATAGTAATATACTTATAAATTAAGGTGGTAACACGAAGCAGATAACTGACTTTCGTCCTTACAAAGAAACAGATTCGTTTGTTTCTTTGTAAGGACTTTTTTATTTTCATCAACTACATAACTAAACGCAATGAAGAGAAAAGTATTTTCACAGAATGCAACAACAGAGAGCCTGAATGCTGAGAACAGGTTTGCAGGAATGAAAAGAAAATGGCCTCCGAGCAGGATACCGAGTGTTTTAAACATAAGGCTATCATGGGTGCACCCATTACAGTGCTAGAGTATCAGAATTAACTTTCTCGTACTCGATAAGGAGTTGTTTGTGAAAACAACTCAAAAAAAGGTGGTAACACGACGTTAAAGCGTTCGTCCTTTAATCTACAGCAGTAGGTTAATGGACGAACGCTTTTTTCTATTTTAAGGAGGAATTCATATGATTACATTAAACAATGTAAGTGTCACATTTGCAGGGAAAGAAACGACCATAAAAGCAGTAAAGGATGTTCAGTTGACCGTTAATAAAGGAGACGTCTTTGGGATCGTCGGCTACAGCGGAGCGGGAAAAAGCACTTTAGTCCGCACCATCAATCTTCTTCAAAGACCCACAGAAGGATCAGTAATTGTTTCAGGTCAAGATTTATTAAGTTTAAAACCAAAGCAATTGCGAGCTGCTCGAAAAAAAATTGGCATGATTTTTCAACATTTCAACTTAATGGGGTCACGAACAATCGCTGAAAATGTAGCTTATCCTTTAAGAAAATCGGGATTAGCTAAAACAGAAATCAAAACAAAAGTAGCTGGACTATTAAAATTAGTAGGATTAACTGAAAAAAGCGCTGCTTATCCTTCTCAACTATCCGGCGGCCAAAAACAACGTGTAGCTATTGCCAGATCTTTAGCCAATGATCCTGAAGTCTTATTGTGCGATGAAGCTACAAGTGCTTTGGATCCAAAAACGACCCTTTCGATTCTAGAATTATTGAAAGAGTTAAATCAAAAATTGGCATTGACAATTGTCATCATTACTCATGAGATGCAAGTTGTAAAAGAAATTTGCAATAAAGTAGCGGTTATGGAAAACGGTCATGTCGTTGAAGAAGGTGATCTTGTCACTATTTTTACAGAACCTAAAGAAAGAATCACAAAAGAGTTTATCAATACCGCAACCCATGTTGAGCAAGCTTTAGAAACCATTTTGAAACACCCTACTTTACTTGATTTGCAACCAAATGATGTTTTAGCCACGATTTCTTATGTTGGCGAAAGTACTAGTGACCCATTGATTGCTACATTAACGACTCGATTTGGTGTTACAACCAATATTTTATTTGGAAATGTGGAATTTTTGCAAGAAACACCTGTCGGTAATCTTATTGTTGTGTTAAGTGGCGAACCTAGCTTTCGTGACAAAGCTATTGCTTATTTGAAATCAAAAAACGTAAAAGTAACTTTGATACACCGGCAACACCAAGTTATTCCATTAAAAAAAGAAACCACTATTATCTAAGGAGTGAATGAAAATGACCGAATTTCTTACAACCTATTTTGAAAATGTTATCCCTTTAAAAGATGAAATTATTGAAAGTACTTTACAGACACTCTACATGGTAACTGCAACAGCTTTGATAGCCGGTGTACTTGGTTTGATATTAGGGGTCATTCTTGTGGTAACGGATCGTCGGGGCATCTTAGAAAGCCCTCGTCTTTACAATGTACTTGATCAAATCGTCAACCTCTTTCGCTCTTTACCTTTTATTATTATGATGGCTTTGGTTGTCCCCTTAACTCGCTTGATTGCCCATACATCTATTGGTACAACAGCTGCTATCGTCCCTTTGGTTATCGGAACAGTCCCTTTCTTCGCTAGACAGATTCAAAACGCTCTATTGGAAGTTGATCCCGGCGTCATAGAAGCTGCACAATCGATGGGATCCAGCCCATTAGAAATTATTTTCCGTGTTTATTTAAAAGAAGGTTTGACAGCCATCATTCGTGTCTCTTCTGTTACAATCATTAACTTGATTGGTTTAACCGCTATGGCTGGAGCAATCGGTGGCGGCGGATTAGGGAATTTAGCTATAGCTAGAGGGTATAATCGTTTCCAAAATGACGTAACATTCGTCGCAACCGTTATTATTTTGATCATTGTTTTTATTAGTCAATTGATAGGAAATACTTTAGTTAAAAAAACGAGTCACTAGATGACATTGGAGGAATTTATGATGAAAAAAATTAAAAAAGGCTTTTTAGGGTTAACGTTAGCAGTAGGACTTCTTGTAACGACTGCTTGTGGAACAGATGCTTCGAAAGCAGAAGAAACTGAACCGATTAAAATTGGTGTCGTTGGCGAGGTAAATGAAGTTTGGGATTTTGTGAAAGAAAAATTAGCCGCAGACGGTGTTGAAATCGAACTGATTAAATTTTCAGATTATGCTACACCAAACGTAGCTCTTGCTGAAGGTGAATTAGATTTAAACTCTTTTCAAACAAAAATTTTCATGGATTCTTTTAACGAAGACCATGGAGAAAATCTAGTCGCTATCGCTGATACGGTTATCGCTCCTCTTGGTATTTATTCATCAAGTATTCAAGACATTTCCGAGATAAAAGAAAACGATGTGATTGCCATTCCAAACGACGTTTCAAATGAAGGTCGTGCTCTGCTCTTACTTCAAACAGCTGGTTTAATTGAGGTTGATCCTTCGAAAGGTCAGATCCCTGTAGTCGAAGACATTACCTCTAATCCTTTAAACTTAACCTTTGAAACATTAGATTCTTCTCAAACTGCTCGTGCTTTAGATGATGTGACTGCTTCCGTTATCAATAGTGGAATGGCTGTTGATGCAGGCTTCATTCCAACTGAAGATGCTGTTTTCTTAGAACCGGTTACTGAATCATCGGACCCTTATTACAATGCGATTGTTTCAAGAGAAGAAGATAAAGATAATGAAGTTTTCAAAAAGATCATAGAAGCTTATCAGGCTGAAGATACAAAAGAAGTGATTGCCGAAACATCAAAAGGCTCTTCTATTCCAGTATGGTAAATGAGTACAACTAATAACAGTAAACAAATTTGAGAGGACGATGAATTATGACAACAGTAATCACTCAATCTACATTACACGAAGAAGTTCAACAAGGAGCTCCAGAGGTTATTGCGTTACGCCGCTATCTTCATCAACACCCTGAACCAAGTTTAAAAGAATATGAAACGATTAAATTCATCAAAAATGAATTAGATAAATTAGCAATTCCTTACGAATCTGTGGGTGAAACAGGAGCTCTCGGGACTATTATAGGTAAAAAAGGACCTGGTAAAACAATTCTTTTACGGGCAGATATTGATGCTCTTGAATTAGAAGATGCTAAAGATAAACCTTATAAATCAACTAAGAAAGGCTTGCATCATGCATGCGGTCATGATGGTCACACTTCTGCTTTATTAGGGGCTGCAAAAATCTTAAAAACGCATGAAGCGGATTTTTCTGGCACAATCAAATTAGCTTTCCAACAAGCGGAAGAAATCGGCGCTGGCGCAAGACAATTTGTGGCTGGCGGATTCGTCAACGATGTGGATCAAGTTTTTGGTATCCATGTCGACTCTTCTATCGAAACCGGAAAAATCGTTGCTACAGCTGGTCCAACAAATGCTTCTTGTGATATTTTCAAAATCAAAGTAAAAGGTGAAAGCGGTCATGCGGCTAGACCCGATTTAGGAAGAGATGCTCTTTTAACTGCTGCAGCTATTACAGTCGAATTACAAAGCATTGTTGCTCGTGAAGTGAGTCCTTTAGATAATGTTGTGGTTGCTGTTGGCGTTCTAAACGCAGGAACTCGTTACAATATTATTGCCAATGAAGCTTCGATTGAAGGAACCGTACGTACGTTTAGTCACGAAACACGTCAATTTGTTTTAGCAGCTGTTGAACGCGTGGCACGAGATGTCGCTACAGCTCATCGTACGACAGTTGAATTTGAAAATTACGATGCTGCTGCTCCCCTTATCAATAACCAACTAGCTGCAAGTCGCGCGGCTCGTGTAGGAGCTGACATCGTAGGAAATGAGAATATTATTCAAGATAATCCAAAAAGTTTAGGAGCAGATGATTTTGCCGACTTTTTAGCTGTTGCGCAAGGCGTTTATGCTCGCGTAGGAACGAAAGATCCTGCTAACCCGGAAACTTGGTATGGGCATCATCATGAAAATTTTGATATTGATGAACGTGGGTTAGCGATAGCCACTGAATTACATGTCAGATATGCACTAGATTTTTTAAATGAACAATAATAAAAAAATATTTTCTAAAAAAGATTGAAGCGAGTTGTTTTCGCTTCTTTTTTCATTTTATTTTAAAAAAAACGAATTTTTAATCGTGCAATATCACTATATGTAGTGTAAAATGAATTATTGTTAACTAGATATAGGTGATTACATATTTTCTACTATTTATTTACAAAAATACATACTTTATTAAGGAGTGGTGTTCATGATTGCCAATAGCTCTACAAAAATGAAACAAACCATTAAAAATTTAAATGAAACTATTCCCGCTTTTCCTCAAGTTCATCCGATAACTGAAGATATGAACTTAACTTATAAAGGCGTTTCTCGCTTAGTCATGCTAGACCGGTATTCATTTAAAGATTTGTCCAAGTCTACTCTGTCTGTAGGAGATTTAGTTGTTTTAACCGTTAAAGCTGATCCAAAATACCCTACTAGAGGAACGGGTTTTGTTACACACATCAACCATTCTCAACACACAGCTTCCGTTTTAATTGATGAAGAATTCCGTGGAGCCATTGAAGACGAGTACGAGCAAAAAACTGGCATCATCACTTGTAGTTTAGATGTAATCGAAAAGCCGCTTGAAATTTTTTACGAACAAATCGCCAAAAGAAACGCGACTGGCTTAGCTGCCACAGAATCGACTCCTGAAAAAAGAGCAGCTGCTTATGCTACTTTTTATGAGGAATTAAAAAACTTGAATTTTATTCCTGCAGGACGTGTTTTGTATGGTGCAGGTTCAGAAACTGACGTTACCTATTTCAATTGTTATGTTATGCCATTTGTACCAGACTCTCGTGAAGGTATTTCAGATCATCGCAAACAAGTGATGGAAATCATGAGTCGTGGTGGTGGTGTGGGAACGAATGGCTCTACTCTTCGTCCGCGTCATACATTAGCTCGCGGTGTAAATGGAAAATCATCAGGAGCGGTCTCTTGGTTAGACGATATTGCGAAGTTAACTCACTTGGTAGAACAAGGCGGCAGCCGTCGTGGAGCTCAAATGATCATGTTAGCAGATTGGCATCCAGATATTCTTGAGTTTATTATTTCAAAAATGCAAAATCCTCGTATTTTACGTTATTTAATTGAAAATACAGCAGACGACCAAGTTAAAAAATTAGCTAATGAAAAACTAACCTTCACTCCTTTTACCGAACGTGAAATAGCTATGTATCAAAGTATTTTAAATTATAAGAATGTACCAGGTTATGGTGGATTTGATGCGACAATGATGAAAGAAACAGCTGACAAATTAAAAACAGGCGGTACTTACAGTGTTCATAATCCAGATTTCTTATCTGGAGCAAATATTTCGGTTTGTTTGACAACAGATTTCATGGAAGCTGTTGAAAATGATACGGACTATGAGCTTCGTTTTCCTGCCGTTGAATCATACAGTCCAGAAGATATGGAGGAATACAATGCTCATTGGTCGGAAGTTGGAGATGTCCGTGAATGGGAAGCTTCAGGACATGCTGTCCATACTTATCGGACAATAAAAGCTCGTGAATTATGGAAACTGATTACTATTTGTGCCACTTACGCTGCTGAACCAGGTATTTTCTTCATTGATAATGCGAATAAAATGACAAATGCTGCGGCTTATGGACAAAAAGTTGTTGCTACTAATCCTTGTGGCGAACAACCGCTTGCTCCCTACTCTGTCTGCAATTTAGCAGCTGTTAATTTAGCTGAAATGGCTGACAAAGAATCAGGAACAATCGATTTTGCCAAATTAAAACAAACCGTTCAAGTCGGTGTCCGCATGCAAGATAATGTGATTGATGCGACACCTTACTTCTTAGCCGATAATGAAAAACAAGCATTAGGGGAACGTCGTGTTGGTTTAGGCATAATGGGCCTTGCTGACTTACTGATTTACTGTGGCGTAGAATATGGGTCTCAAGAGGGCAATCAATTAATAGATAAAGTATTCGAGACCATTGCTGTGTCAGCTTATGAAGCTTCTATTGAATTAGCAAAAGAACGTGGCAGCTTTCCATTTTTAATTGGCGAAACTGATGCAGAAACAACTAACTTAAGAGAACGATTCCTTCAATCTGGTTATATGAAGCAAATGCCAAAACACATTCACGAAGGTGTACTGAAATATGGCATACGCAATTCGCATTTGTTAACCGTCGCTCCAACAGGCTCCACGGGGACTATGGTCGGCGTTTCAACTGGTCTTGAACCCTACTATTCTTTTAGTTATTTCAGAAGCGGACGCTTAGGTAAATTTATCGAAGTAAAAGCTGACATCGTACAAGAATACCTAGATCAACATCCAGAAGCAGACCCAGACAACTTGCCAAAACAATTTGTATCTGCCATGAGTTTAACACCTGAAGCTCATGTTGATGTTCAATGTACCATTCAACGTTGGATTGATAGTTCTATTTCTAAAACGGTCAATGCTCCCCAAGGTTATTCGGTTGAACAAGTTCAAAAAATCTATGAGCGTCTTTATAAAGGTGGCGCAAAGGGTGGAACAGTTTACGTAGATGGCAGCCGTGACACACAAGTATTAACGTTAAAGGCTGAAGAAACACTATGGGACGAAGAAACGTTTGATGAAAGTCCTTCTTCAGAACAAAAAACGATTCAAGTTGCTGCTATTAGCGATGCAAAGAATTATGGAAATGAAATTGGCGACACTTGCCCTATCTGTCGTCAAGGAACGGTAGAAGATTTAGGTGGTTGTAACACTTGTACGAACTGTAATGCTCAGTTAAAATGCGGCTTATAATTGAAAAGAGGCTCGGACGATTGGTCCGAGCTTCTTTTTTTATTCGTATTCTTCTAGTTCTTTTAACTGAGCTTCTCGTTGCGTTTTGCGCCATTCAATAAAGCCGTTTCCTAAACCTCTTAATAACACTTCACTCGTTCCAAGGTTTGTTGCTAATGGTATTTCATAGACATCACACAATCTTAATAAAGCAGAAATATCTGGTTCGTGTGGTTGCGCTGTCAAAGGATCTCTTAAAAATATAACCAGGTCTATTTTATTATCAGAAACATAGGCTCCTATTTGTTGATCTCCTCCAAGCGGACCCGATTTAAAGCGATGCACGTTTAAACCTGTTGCATCAATAATTCGTTGTCCAGTAGTTCCAGTAGCAAATATTTGGTGGCCTTTAATAATCTCTTTATAAGCTGTAGTCAATTTGACCATTTCATCTTTTTTCTTATCATGCGCAATAAAAGCAATATTCATCTATGACCAACTCCTTTCCTATCTTTATTCAATGATAACACTTACTTGAAAAAAAGATAAGGCTAAAACTCCATGTATTGTAACCTTAGAAGCCCTTTCACTTGAAGACCGTTTTTGTCTGCGTTACACTTATACTAGTTAAACTTTAAGGAAAGAGGGATTGTACATGGGAAAGAAAATTGCAACAGTAGTGACCAATTTATTTGAAGATGTTGAATTCACTTCGCCGAAAGAAGCTTTAATAAACGCAGGTCATCAAGTGATTACAATTGAGAACAAAGCAGGCAACACGGTTACAGGAAAAAAAGGAGACGTTGCTATCACCATTGATAAAGGGATTGACGACGTTTCACCAGAAGACTTTGATGCATTATTGATTCCAGGTGGTTTTTCACCCGATCAATTAAGATCTGACGATCGGTTTTTAGCGTTTACTAAGGCATTTGCTGATGCAAAAAAACCTATTTTTTCAATTTGTCATGGTCCTCAACTTCTCATTAATGCTGAAGTCGTCAAAGGTAAAAAGATGACCGCTGTTAAACAAGTTGGTGTAGACTTGATAAATGCAGGTGCTTTATTTGAAGACAGCGAAGTTGTACTAGACGAAAGTGGCATCATTTCTAGCCGTACACCTGAAGATCTTCCGGCTTTTAATCAGGCAATCGTACAGGCTTTAGCTGATGAATCATAAATAAGTAAACTTTAATTTAATTCCATTACGTTTTTCACTTTACTATCATAGGATATTTAACTGACTATGATAAACTGTAACAGTTGTTTAAATAAAACTAAATTTATTTTTCATTCTCTTTTCTCCCCCTATTGAAAAGAGACTTACCCCCTTTAGCTATCTCTTAATTGAGATAGCTTTTTTTATTTAGTCGACTCTCTCTTAATAAAATCCTAAAGATTTCATCCTATTTTCTTCATACTTTATCGTTATAGTTTACTTATACCAATAACAACCAACTTTTTATCTCTTGATAGTACCTTTCTCCTCCAAAGTGAAAGTAATCGCTCCTTTACCATCCCCTTCATTGTGGATGGTTTTTTTTTTGAAATTTAGTTTATTCCTTTTAAACTTATTTCATCTTACCGTTGCTGGCTTTTTTTGAATCTCCTAATTTGACATGATTTATTATTTCTTGGTATACTTAAAAAACAGACAAGTGGTTGCTTGTTTCTGACCGCTTTATCAAACACTATTATATCAGGAGGAATGTTATGGATTTCAGAACAAAAAAAATTAAATCTATTGTAACTCAGTTCAATAGTAACCCAGAAAAAGGATTAACCTCAAAAGAAGTAGAACAGCATAGAGAACAATATGGTGCCAACCAATTTGATGAAGAAGAAAGTATTTCTTTATTTTCAAAAGTTCTTGATCAATTAAAAGATGTCACAGTTATCATCTTGATCCTTGCTGGAATTATCTCAACGTACATTGCCATCACTGAACACCCCGATGATTTCTCAGAACCCATTGTTATCTTCTCTATTATTTTAATCAACGTTGTTATTGCTATCCGACAAGAAGGAAAAGCTGAAAAAGCTCTAGCTTCATTGCAAAATTTATCTGCACCACAAGCACGAGTGTTACGAAATGACCAAGAAGACGTCATTGATGCCACTGATTTAGTACCCGGAGATATTTTACTATTAGAAGCCGGAGATCAAATTCCCGCAGATGCTCGTTTAATTTCCAGCAGTGATTTACAAGTCGAAGAATCTGCTTTAACTGGTGAAAGCATTCCAGTTGAAAAAGACGAAAATGCTGAAATTGAAGAAAATAGTCCTGTTGGTGATGTATTTAATACTGTTTTTTCTGGAACATTGGTTACAAATGGTCGAGCAACAGCTATTGTTGTAGCTACCGGTATGGATACCGAAATGGGTTCTGTTGCGAATCTGTTGAACAATACTAAACAAGGAAAAACACCTTTACAATCTAGAATGGATGGTTTAGGAAAACAAGTAAGTGTGATAGCTTTAATTGCTGGGATTATTATTTTCACTTTAAGCTTCCTTCAAGGAGAAGCTTTTATCCTTAGCCTAATGACAGCTGTATCACTTGCTGTTGCAGCCGTTCCTGAAACCTTACCTGTTATCGTCACTATTTCATTAGCTAATGGTGTGAAAAACATGGTAGATCGCAATGCGATCATCCGAACTATCCCTTCCGTTGAAACTTTAGGTAGTGCTTCTGTTATTGCTTCAGATAAAACAGGAACATTAACTCAAAATCAAATGACCATTCAAAAGCTTTGGGCTTTTCCTCATGAACCAATAAATGTAAAAAATGAGTTTGGTGATGATGAAAAATGGGTTCTTAAGATGATGAGCCTAGCCTCAAACGCGACGATTGAAGATCGTGATGGCGAGGAAGTTATCAGTGGAGATCCTACTGAAACAGCGATTATCCGCTTACTACAGAAAAAAGGATTACAAAAAGATGATTTAGATGAATCTTATCCACGTGTACACGAGATACCTTTTGATTCTAGTCGTAAGTTGATGACTACCGTTCATGAGATAGATGGTCATTACATTTCCATTACTAAGGGAGCTTTTGATCGTTTACCAGTTGAATTTTCGTCTATTACAGATGAAGTAGGTCAAAATGCACGAGATATCCATGACTCATTTGCTAATGATGCTTTACGTGTTATCGCTGTTGGATATAAAACATACGATACACTTCCAGAGGATTTAAGTCCCGAAGAACTTGAAGATGGGATTATATTTGCTGGGATTGTTGGAATGATTGATCCTCCACGTGAAGAAAGTATTCAAGCCGTTAAAGAAGCTAAATCAGCTGGTATCAAGACGATTATGATTACTGGTGACCATGCTGCTACTGCTTCTGCTATCGCTAAACAAATCGGTATTTTTGAAGAGGGAGATAAAGCTATTACTGGGGTTGAACTAAGCAAACTTTCAGATGAAAAATTAAAAGAAACGATTCGTGATTATTCAGTGTATGCGCGTGTTTCTCCTGAAGACAAGATTCGAATCGTTAAAGCTTGGCAATCACATGGAGACGTTGTAGCCATGACTGGGGATGGCGTCAATGATGCTCCTGCCTTAAAAGCTGCTGATGTTGGAACAGCTATGGGAATTACTGGTACTGAAGTTGCTAAAAGTGCCTCAGACATGATTCTGACAGATGACAAATTTGATACGATTGTTCATGCTGTAGAAGAAGGTAGACGTGTTTATGAAAACATCAAAAAAACGGTCTATTTCTTGTTATCATGTAACATTTCAGAAATTTTCATTATGTTGATTGCGGTTATTATGGGATGGGGATTGCCTGTTATTGCGATTCAATTACTATTTGTCAATGTTGTAGCAGATGGAATCCCTGGATTTGCATTAAGTAGAGAAAAAGCTGATCCAACGATCATGTCTAACCGTCCTACTGCTAAAGGCGAGAGTATTTTTGCTAATGGTGGCTACCGGAACATCGCTATTGCCGCTATAACGTTTACTGTTACTACACTGATTGGATTCTATATAGGTTCATTTATTGATATCGGTTCTTCAATTGCCGCAAGTCATGTAGTTGGTCAAACGATGGCTTTCTTGATTCTAGGTTTTTCTTCTGTGTTGCATATTTTTAATGCCCGTACTAAAGAATCTATTTTCAAAGTAGGCATTACCTCAAATCTCAGCTTATTCCTATTAGCAATGCTTTCTATTGGGCTTATTGCATTAGTGGCTACTGTGCCATTCCTAGCTACTATTTTTGATTTAGTCGCTTTGAGTGTAACTCATTGGTTAATAGTTGCTGGGCTTTCATTAGCGATTCTTGTTGTTGTGGAACTTCAAAAATTTATGATGAGTAAGATGAATAAACGTTTTTAAGCTACCAAACCACTCTCAGTTCCCATAAACTTAAAGGAACTTAAGTATTTAGAAAATAGCACAATAAAAACGGCAAGCAAAAGATAGCTTAATCTTTTGGCTTGCCGTTTTTTTTATCTTTTTTCAAAAGCTAACCTGGACAGTACGTATACTTTTTTAACACCCTGATCTATTACTCCTAAAACTGAAACTAATCTTTCCTATATAAGAAAGATTAGTTTTTTGTACTAGAAACTGGTAAACTAAAAGAACTAAAACGGCTTATTTATTTAAGGTTATTAAGCATAGAATGGATGAAAAAAATGACGACTACTTCTCGAAAATTATTAGCTTCTTGCAAACGAATTGTTGTAAAAGTTGGTACTAGTACAATCATGTATCCTAATGGCACCATCAATTTACAACGCTTGGAAAAATTGGCTTTTGTCTTATCTGATTTGAAAAACCAGGGAAAAGAAATTATCTTAGTCTCTTCTGGCGCTGTGGGCGTTGGGCTTTCTCGTCTTCAGTTGACTGAACGGCCAAAAACAATTCCCGAACAACAGGCTGTTGCTTCTGTAGGACAAACTGAATTAATGAACCTATACAGCAAATTCTTTTTTGGCTATGGACAAATTGTCGGCCAAGTATTAATGACTCGCGATATAATCGAATTTCCCACTAGCCGATTAAATGCTATCAATACATTTGAGCAGCTTCTCTTAAAAGGGATCATCCCTATCGTAAATGAAAATGATACGGTTGCCGTTGATGAGTTGGATCATTTAACTAAATTCGGTGATAACGATCGTTTATCAGCTGTTGTTTCTGAGATTACGAGTGCCGATTTGTTGATTATGTTATCAGACATTGATGGTTTTTATAACAAAAATCCAAATGACGAACCGGATGCTATTTTATTTCATGAAATTCATACTATCACGGATGAATTATATACACTTGCTGGTGGAGAAGGTTCTCGCTACGGAACAGGCGGAATGTCTACTAAATTATTAGCGGCTAACCATATCTTGCAAGAAGGCAGCCAAATGGTATTGGCAAATGGAGAAGACCCTACCATTATTTTTAATATTATAGATGGCCAAGAAATCGGCACATTATTCTCAGCACATTAAATTTGAAAGGATGATTTTATGGAAACCTTAATTCAACTAGGTGAAAAAGCAAAAAAAGCCGCTCGTGCACTTGCAAGAGCCTCATCATCTGAAAAAAATGAGGCGTTAAAATTAATGAGCCAAGCTTTAGTGACTCATACAGAAACAATTCTTACAGCCAATACATTGGATTTAACCGCTGCTAAAGAAAATGGGATAACAGAAAATATGATGGATCGTTTAATTTTAACTCAAGAACGCATTGAATCGATGGCCAATGGAATTATTGAAATAGCTGATTTACCAGATCCAATCGGAAGAGTCGATGGGATGTGGAAAAATGAAGCTGGTTTAACCATTGGCAAACAACGTGTTCCCTTAGGTGTTATTGGGATTATTTATGAATCTCGTCCAAATGTGACTACGGATGCTGGTACTTTATGTTTCAAAGCTGGCAATGCGGTGATTTTACGCGGTGGTAAAGAAGCAATCCACTCAAACAAAGCCTTAGTCCGCATCTTGCAAGATGCGCTTGAGCCAACTATTTTTCCTTCTTCAGTCATTCAATTAGTTGAAGATACAACACGTGAAAGTTCTAAAGAGATGATGCGATTGAATCGTTACCTAGATGTTTTGATCCCTCGTGGCGGTGCAAAGCTGATTCAAACGGTTTTAGAAACAGCTACTGTGCCAGTAATCGAAACAGGTACCGGAAACTGCCATGTGTATATCGATAAAGACGCTCAATTAACGATGGCAACCGACATTATTGTTAACGCCAAATGTACCAGACCTTCTGTATGTAATGCCGCCGAGACACTATTAATCCATGAAGATGTAGCAGAAGCCTTTTTGCCTGTGATTGAAAAAGCTTTAGCTCCTTGGAATGTCGAATTAAGAGCAGATGAAAAAGCTCTTTCTTACTTAAAAAAAGCCATTCCAGCTACTCAAGATGACTGGGAAACTGAATTTTTAGATTTCATTTTAGCTGTTAAAGTAGTCTCTTCTTTAGATGAAGCGATTGAACACATTGATCGTTATAGTACGGGTCATTCTGAAGCAATCGTAACGGATGATTACGCTGCTGGTTTACAATTTCATCGCGAAGTAGATTCTGCTGCTGTTTACATTAATGCCTCTACTCGTTTTACAGATGGATTTGAATTTGGATTCGGAGCAGAGATTGGGATAAGCACTCAAAAGTTGCATGCGCGCGGTCCAATGGGGTTAAATGAATTAACTTCATCAAAATATATCATCTTTGGTGAAGGACAAATTCGTTAAAAAGCTATTTTCATTGAAAGAAGCAATTTTAAGGAATGAACTTAAAATTGCTTCTTTATCTATTTCTATCATATAAGAACGAGTATTTTCAATTACTAATACAACTATTTAATTGTATATATAAAGGATGAGGATCAATGACACAAACAAAACGAGTTGCAGTTATCGGTGGCGGTATCGTAGGAGCTACCGCTGCATTTTACCTTAGTAAAAAATATGATGATGTGGATATCTATGACGATGGTATGGGGCAAGCAACTTCTGCTGCTGCCGGAATTATTTGCCCTTGGCTATCTCAACGTCGGAATAAAGAATGGTATGAACTTGCTTCTAAAGGCGCTGCTTTTTATCCTCAACTGATGCATGATTTAAATGAACCTCTTTCTGATTCAGATATTTACCAACAGGTTGGAACGCTTGTCTTCAAAAAAAAGCCGAGCTTACTAAAAAAATTGGAGCAAATCGCTCTTAAGCGCCGAGAAACGGCTCCAGAAATTGGAGACATCGCCCTCTTATCACCCAAAGAAATCAAGGCGAAATTTCCACTATATGGTTTAGAAGAATCAGCTTTATTTGCTTCAGGAGGTGCACGCGTTGATGGCTCTTTATTAACAAAAAAATTGATTGATCAAGCCATATTTAATGGCGCCCGTCATTATTCTGAAAAAGTTATACTCTCACACTCACATCCATCTGAGTATGTTATTCGTTCTACGACTCAAACAAAAACGTATGATGCAGTTGTTTTAGCAGTCGGAGCCTGGTTACCTGAATTACTCAATCCACTTGGTTTAGAGGTTGATATCCGTCCTCAAAAAGGACAGTTGATTCAGCTTCATTTACAAGAAGACATGTCAAAATGGCCTGTTATTATGCCAGATGGCGAAAAAGACATTATACCTTTTTCAAACGGTAAAATTATTGTAGGAGCTACACATGAAAACGATGGCGGTTATGATCTAACACCCACTAAAGAAAAATTAGAACTTATGTTAGCTGAAGCTATTGAACTTGCTCCTGGATTGAAAAATGCGTCCATTACAAGTATCCGGGTCGGAACAAGAGCTTATACTTCTGACTTTGCTCCTTTTTTTGGAGCCGTTCCCAATTATCCTAACCTGTTTACAGCTAGTGGTCTAGGTTCATCGGGACTAACTTCAGGACCTTTAATCGGTCGTATGTTGAGCCAAATCATCTCAGGTGAACCGACTGACTTACCGCTTTCTGATTACCCTGTTGAGCAGTATATTAAAGAAATCCAATAAAAAAAGCAGAAGCCAGATAAATGAAAATGTCTGGCTTCTGCTTTTTTTATTGAGTTAAATTCCAGAGTCTGTTCCGCTGAATACAGCATATTCACCAGTTAATGGATCCATTTTCTTCAACTCTTTTGTTGCTAAATTGTATTCAAACATACCTACCATATTTGAAATTCCTACTCCATCTACTTCATGTGAATGACGAATTTCAACAGTATACGTTTGTTCATCTTTTTTAGTCGCATAAAATTGGTTGTCCTCTGGAGATATTCCAGTTAGCGCAACTATTTTATCCAGTGCTGCATTTACTTCTTCTTCAGGTGTTGCTTTAGTTGTTGTTTCTTTACTAGACTCTGCTACAGCAGCTTCTTTATCGGCTAACCAATTGCCAATTTCGTCATCAGAAACTGTTTTGATATCTTTACCTGTTGCTTTTGAAAATTCTGCAGCAGCTAAATCCGAAGTCCGTTCCGTTTTATAAGTTGATTTTTCTATCAGCGCTGTTGCTTCATCTGCCTTAGCTGCTTCAGCTTGAGCAAGCGTAATATCTTCGCTTAAACTAGTAGCTTTCGTTTCGATCTCACTGTACTCTGATAAGTCATTTTGAAGCAATAATCCGATTGTACCGGCTGCTTCATCATATTTTCCAGCTTCATATTGAGCTAATCCATCTGCATAAATTTCATTGTACTTTTCTTGTAACGAAACTTCTTCTGTTGATGAATCTACTACTTGCGAAGATGTTGATTCCGAAGTAATTGACTCAGATACAGTCGATTCAGACACTGTTGCTTCTGATGATGCACCTTCATTTCCATTACTTGTTCCACAAGCGCTTAAGGCTACCATACTTAAAGAAATGATTAATAGACGACTCCACTTTTTCTTCATATCTTTTCCCCCTTATAAAACTATTTCTTTTTTCATTATACCTTATTTTCTCCTTACTCCTCACTAATTTGCATATTCTTATTTTAAACTTTATCTTTATAATGGAGCTCTTTAGCAAATGAAATTTATCTGAACATTCTATGAATGAAAATGGACAATGAAAATGTTCTTGTGCTATAGTTGAAGTAGTACTAAATAATTTATCATTTTATCTTTATTAGGAGGTGAAAAAAAATGAAGAAATTTATGGACGAATTTAAAGAATTCGCTTTTCGAGGAAATGTTCTAGATTTAGCCGTTGGGGTCGTTATCGGTTCAGCTTTTACTGCCATCGTTACTGCTCTTGTTAGTTATATTATTATGCCTCTTGTTGGTATCCTTACTGGTGGAACAGACATTCAAGGTTTATCCGTAGAAGTCGGCGGTGCTAAATTAGAGTATGGTGCTTTCTTACAAGCAGTTGTGGACTTCATTCTGATTGCACTTGTTATCTTTATCTTTATTAAACTCATTAATAATGCTGCAAATAAATTTAAAAAAGAAGAAGAAGTTATTGTTGAGGAAATTGAAGTTCCTATAGCAGAACAATATCTTAAAGAAATTCGCGATTTATTAGCAGAAGATAAAATAAATCATACTAAATAGGTACTGAAATCTTTAACTCAATTTAACTAATGCTAAAAAAAGCATTTGCTTTCTTTCCGGAGTATGTATTCCGTAAAAGGGGCAAATGCTTTTTCTGTTAACCTATTTCTATTCTTTTAAAATTCATGAAAAGCTGCATAGACTTCTTGCTTCTTTAATCCTCTTAATTTCGCCACTTCTTTAATGGCATCTTTACTGGTAAATTCATTATCATTAATCATTAAATCAACGTGTTCTTTTAGCGACAATATTTCCCAGCTTGTGTCTTCTTCCGCTAAAAGCGTTCCTAAACTATTGCCTTCAATGATTAAACAAAATTCGCCTCTAATTTCATTTGTCATTGACCAGTCAATTGCTTCTTCAATAGTACCTCTTATAAATTCTTCATATCGTTTTGTCAATTCACGGCAACAAACAATCCGTCGTTCCATTCCAAAAACGGTTGACATATTTTTCAAGACTTCTTTTAAACGATGAGGCGATTCATATAAAATAATCGTTTCCGGCCGATGATTCAGTTCTTCTAAAGCAATTAGTTGATCCTTCTTTTTTCGTGGTAGAAAACCAAAAAAATAAAAAGGCTGCGGACTTATTCCAGATGCAATCAACGCTGTTAACCCAGCATTTGCTCCTGGTAAAGGAATGACTGGAATCCCAGCTTGGATACAAGCTACGACTAGTTCGTGTCCAGGATCACTGATAGACGGCATGCCGGCATCACTTACTTGGGCAATCGTCATACCTGTTTCTAATTTTTTAATTAGTTGGCTGATTCTTTCTTGTGTATTGTGTTCATGAAAGCTGATTTGAGGTGTTTTTATTTCATAATGATTTAGTAATTTTTGAGTAGTCCGTGTATCTTCAGAAGCAATCAAATCAACTTCCTGTAGTAATCTTACTCCTCTAAATGTCATATCCTCTAGATTTCCAATAGGAGTAGGAATAAGATACAAACTTCCGCCTTCAGTTTGCTCAAAACTCTTTTGACTCTGCATTTTTTTCACCTTCCTTTACTTCCATTTGTTGCATGTTTAATAAACAAGGATTTGTTGATTGAATGGGAAACACAACTCCATGGTTTATTAAATAATCTAATTTACTTTTCCGAATTTGTTTCTTAAAAGCATACTCTGCTTTTGTAGCTTCACTTCTAGTTCCATAACCCTCTGCATAAATCATTTTTACCGGCCTTCTTGTTTTGGGTTTTGTGTACTTCGCACCAATACCCTTGTTATGTTCTTGTTCTCTTCTTTCAAGATCTGTGGTATATCCGCCATAAAAGCTTCCATCTTGACAATATAAGACATAAAAATAACTAACGGATTCCATGTAGCATCGCACTCACTTCTGGTAAATAGTCGTTATCTTCATTGTACACAAAAAGTGGTGGCAATACGCGAAAGCCTGTATCTTTTCCATCTTTTATACCTTCAATTAATAATGTATTGGCTTCTTTTCCAACTTTTGGATAAACCAAACGCATTTTTTTAGGTGCAATTCGATATTTTTTCATTGTTTCTAAGATTTCGATTAATCGATCTGGACGATGAACGAAATAAGCTTTTCCATTCATTTTTAACAGCCCACTTGAAACCTTCATAACTTCATCTAAATTTGTATGCAACTCGTGTCTGGCAATTGCCAAATGGGAATTAGGATTTTTTATACTTTTTTCTCCCACCGCAAAATATGGCGGATTACACGTTAATGTATCCACCGTATCTTTCTTAATCCATTTGCTTGCATCACTTAAATCTCCATGTACAATAGAAACTTGCTTTTCTAACCCATTAACTTGAATGGTTCTATTGGCCATATCAACTAATCTTTCTTGTATTTCAATTCCTATAATCGGACTATTTGTTTTTTGACTGAGCAATAAGCCGACGACTCCATTTCCTGCACATAAGTCAACAACTTTTGCGCGATCATGTTTAGCTGGTTGAGCAAAATCTGCTAATAATACTGCATCTAACGAAAATGAAAAGACTGATGGGCTTTGGATAATAGATAAGTTATGACTGAGCAACTGATCCATTCGTTCATCGCCTTTTAACCACTGATTCACTATTGACACTTCCTTCAATTATCGTCATTTTCACTATAACTTATTAAGGTTCTCTCTCTAATATGAGTAAGTGAAATTCTATCTATATTTGCTTAATCTTCAATCTTCAAAATGATTTTTCCGCTATTTTTATTTTCCTCCATGTACTGGTGAGCTTTTGCTACCTCATCCAAAGGAAAAACGATATCTACAATAGGTTTAATCAAACCTTTTTCAAAATATGGTAAAACATTTTCAATAAATTCATTGGTTAATTGAGCTTTATAGTCATCACTTCTAGGTGTTAACAGAGTCCCCTTTAGAGTTATTCGTTTTTGCAGCAACATGCCTAAATTAACATTTTCAACTACTGCTCCACCCAACACCCCAATAACGACCCAACGTCCATCTGTTTTTAGACTGTTCAAATTTTTTTCCCAGTATGAAGCGCCGACAAAATCTAATATCAAATCAACGCCTTTTTGCTCAGTGTACTCTAAAACGAGTTGATCAAATTCTTCTTCTTTATAATTGATCAGTTTATCTGCACCGAGTTCTTTACAAAATTGTAACTTTTCAGTCGAGCCTGCAGTTACGATAACTTTTGCTTTAGTCATTTTTTTTGCCAATTGGATAGCTGCTGTGCCTACACCGCTAGCTCCCGCATGAATCAAGACTGTTTCTTCTGACTCCAATTCTCCTAACCAATAAAGTGTTTGATACGCAGTCAGAAAAACTTCTGGAATTGCCGCTGCTTCTTCAAAACTCATATTGTCCGGTATGCGAATGGCTCGATCTGCTGGCATAACGACATATTCTGCATACCCGCCGTGATTCACTAATCCAGCAACTCGTGTTCCTGGAACCAATTGATTGTTGGAACTATCCTGGTTTTCAACTACCACTCCAGCAACTTCAATGCCTAATATTGGATACGGTTCAGGCAATTGTCTATTTTCACGCGTCATGATATCGGTCCTATTTATCGCACTTGCTTTAACTTTTACTAATAGTTGTCCCATTTCAGGTTTTGGTATCGGTCTTTCTTGCATCTCTAATTCTTTAGAATTACCCGGTTTTTTTATTGATACAACTTTCATTACTTATACCAACTCCTTATTGTCATTTACTGTTACTTTATCATTTGAGTTGTACATTTCCAAATGGTTCACACTCCAACTAATATAACAGTAAATAACAAAAAACTTGTAGCCTTTTTTATCAGTACGGTTACAAGTTTTTTTATTAAATTCGTGTTTTATCTTCTTTCGCCATAAATGACATCTAAACAAAAGGCACAAGGTTCATCATTTACTCTTCTTGAACCATAAAATACGTTGCACACATGAAATCCATCTTCGTATAACTTTTCAAGATTTAAACGTGATTTGCTCATCTCTGGTTCTACAACTTCTTCATCTGATCGTTGCTGCTTTTCAAGATCACTCAAACGGTCTCTCAAGTGTTGATTTTCAATACGAAGAGTAGCATTTTCTTCGACCAATGTTTCAACCTCTTTTTTAATTTTAGAGATTTGATGGAGAGTCGTATCAGTATCAAGTTCTATTTGAGTAAAACTATCATATAAAGTTTTTTTGTCCATCCCTTATCACCCACTCTTTACTATGATCATCGCTTAAATCATCTTTTATACCTTTATTTCATTAATTGTAAAACAAGCTGTTCAAAAACACCTTGAGCATTGACATTGCTTTCTAGTTTTTTACGACTAAGCAAGACGTCTTCAATAGCTTGGATAATTGCTTTTCCTGTATATTCTGTTTTAATGTGATCCAGTTCTTTTTGATAACGTGCATACGCCAATACATCTAATGTGTGATAATGGATCATCAATACATCTCGGTAGGCTAATAAAATTAAATCTAACAACCTTCTATGTGCATCGCGGTCTTTGAAATGAGGCATAATAGTCGTTTGTACGTAAATGAAACTTTGGCTGTCTTTACTCGTAATCAGTGTAAACCATTTCCAAGTAATTTTCTTTGCCTCTTGAAACCATTCGTCTCCATTCATTTCAAGTGCTTCTTCTACACTATTGGTCAATTGTACCAATAAAGAAGCCTGATTAATAGAAAGTCCTTTAGTTTCAAGCTCTGCCATTAACTTTTTTTTAGTTAAAGCTTGAAAATGAACCAGTTGGCATCTAGATAAAATAGTTGGAAGAATCCGTTGCTTAGCTGTAGTTAATAAAAATGCTACTGCGCTCCCTTCAGGTTCTTCTAAAAATTTAAGTAAACTATTTGCAGCACCCGTTGTCATCTTTTCAACATCTTCAATTATAAAAATCTTTTGATGGCTTTCTACACCGCTTTTTGAAAATTCTGCTTTTAAATTACGAACTTGTTCTACTTTTATAGATAAGCCATCTGGAATGATCTCAATCACATCTGGATGTTGATGTTCAAAAACACGTCGACAATTTTGACATTTTTCGCAAGGGAGGTTTGCTTCCCCATCTTGGCAAAGCAAACTTGCGGCCAACCACAAACTCATCTCTTTTTTACCCGTTCCTGAGATACCTTCAAAAAGATACGCGTGTGCTAACTGTTTTTGTTGCACAGTTTTTGTGAATTGTTTGACTAGTACAGGTTGTAGCCAATTTAATTTTTCTTCGATATTCATCACGACCCGCTTTAAAATTGTTGGAATTGATCAACAGGTAACACAAATACAGTAGCCCCACCAACTTGAACTTCTACTGGATAAGGCATATTTGTTTCCATTGAAACATCTAAGCTGACAGGAGGAGTCATAAATTGTTCTCTTGACTGACAATTTTTACGAATGATATCTAATACTTCGTCCACACGTTCTTCTTCGATTCCTACAATAAATGTTGTATTTCCTGCTTTTAAAAAGCCTCCTGTTGTTGAAAGCTTTGTTGCTCTTATACCCGCATCTACAAATTCATTCGATAAACGTCCACCATCTTTATCTTGAACTATAGCTAATATTAATTTCATCGTAAATCGACTCCTCTTCTTTTTATCCTCTGATTCTTTTTATAATGGTCTCGTAACAATCCGCAACAACTTTTTCTAGCTCTTGACTGGCATCAATTTGAACGATTCGCTCCGACTGTTCTTTAGCAATTGCTAAATAGGCAGACCGAACTTTTTCATGAAATTCTAGTGTCTCTTGATCTAAACGGTCAAATTGACGATTATCTTTATTTTGATTGATCCGCTCCAAACCTAAATGGGCCTCTATGTCTAAGTAGAGTGTTAAGTCCGGAGAAAGATTATCTGTTGCAAACTGATTGATTTCAGCTACTTCCGAAATGCCAATACCACGAGCTACGCCTTGATAAGCTAGTGAACTATCCACAAAACGATCACAGATCACTACTTTCCCTGTTTCCAAGGCTGGAATAATCTTTTCTACCAAATGTTGCCTTCTTCCGGCTGCATACAATAATGCTTCCGTACGTATGTCCATTTCAATATTCTCTGGATTTAAAATAAGTTCACGAATTTCTTCGGCGATTCGACTGCCACCAGGTTCTCTTGTTGCAACAATTTCTTGTTGAATAGTTTCTACCAACATTGGAATAAGTTTTTTTATAACACTGGTTTTCCCTGCGCCATCTGGACCTTCAATTGTAATAAATATTCCTCTCACTATTCTAAGCCCCTACCTTCTTAATCTAGCTTTATAGCTACTTTCATTATACTGTATCTAAGACCTACAGTCTAATTGCTTTTCTTTATTGCTTGCGATAGAATCAATCATTTTCAGAAAAAATAAAAAGTTCCCTTTTATTTTCAAGTCCAACAACTCTCATTGACTGACTTAAGCAATATTCTACTTGTCTGATTTGTTCACTTGTTAATCGTTCCCCTTTTAATACAAGCGGGATTCCCGGTGGATAAGGTGTTATATTTTGTGCGGCAATTTTCCCTTGGGCTTCTTCCAAACGCGTTCGTTTAACTCTTCGCTTTTTTTGATTGTTGTAACTTAAATCTAGTTCCATATGAGGTGCCATTGACAATCGCTTTCTTCCTCTATCGACCCCATCACTTTCTGCCTGTTGCAGCAATTGAAGAGAGAAAGGTTCGCTAACTTCTGCTTCTTGTTTTAGTAGTGGAAACGTCAGCAAAACGGTATCTTCTTCTGTCTTTTCGCTAAAGATACCTTGTTCTTCTAGTTGAGTAGCCAATACTTCACCGCTATGTTTTGCCCAAGACACTCTCACTTTCAACGGGTCGTCACTTTGAAGTATTTCTAAACCTGCATTCTCAAATTGCTTTTTCCATCTATCACGATAGTCCAAGGTGGTTTCCAAGTCTTTTTCATTAAAAAAGGCTAAAAAGTAACGAGCATACTCCAAAGACAACATCAACGGATAAGACGGGCTGCTGGATTGAAGAATATGCAAATAATGTTCAATTTGGCTTTCAATAGAAAATGAAACATGATTTCCAAGATGCAAATACGCTGTTTGTGTAAGTGAAGGCAGCATTTTATGAGCAGACTGTACAACTACATCTGCTCCTAAATCTAACGCTGAGGCAGGGAAAGGAGCTCCTAATGTAAAGTGTGGTCCATGTGCTTCATCTACCAACACTAAACACTTTCTTTTTCTGGCATAATCAATCAATTCTTTGAGCGGGTATACCATACCATCGTATGTAGGATATGTTACGATTAAGGCCTTAACAGATGGATAAAGCTTAAAAGCCTCTTCCAATCTTGGTAAAGAAATTCCTAAAGGCGTTGCATCCAATTCATTCAGCTCAGGGGTTAAAAAAACCGGGTGTAATTCAGCTAATTCTAATGCATGAATAACCGATTGATGACAACTTCGATCAACAAACACTTGATCTCCTTTATTGGTCGATCCCATAATCATAGCTAAATTACCCACAGTTGAGCCATTTACTAAATAATAACTCTTTTTACTGCTGTATAACTCGCCTAGCAAATCTTGGCTTTCTTTTAAAACACCAACAGGTTCATGCAAATAATCTAATCCTGAAACTTCCGTCTGATCAAAAGATAGCATGGAGTGAAAAGAAGTTAATGATGGATCCCAGTTCATGCCATTCTTATGTCCCGGTACATGAAAAGAGACCTTTTCTTTTTTTTCATGTTGCTTTAATACATCAAAAAGAGGGCGACGATGCTGTTTTGCATCATCTTTTTTTCTATTCATCCTCGCTCCTCCTTATTTTTGGTTACTTACCCGATTCTAAAGTAGATGTATCGCCTTTAATGTGTCTATTTTTGGCTTCTTTAAATAAATAAAAATACTTTGCTTCTGCTAATTTTGTTTGAGCAAATAATAAACTATCTTTCTCAATGACGGAATATTCAATTTTTTTAGCGTATTCCCATTTTCCTTTTGTCTCGGTCATTAATTTTAGCAAGGCTGCATCGTACTCTTTTCGCAATGCATATTTTTTCTTAAATAGCATTTTTCAGCCTCCCTCCTAAATCCTGTTTAAAGTTCTCTACGCCCTTCAACTGCTTTTAATAGTGTAATTTCATCGGCATATTCAATGTCACTTCCGACTGAAAGACCGTGAGCTAAACGCGTAACTTTAATTCCTGCTGGCTTAATCAATCTTGATAAATACATAGCTGTAGCTTCACCTTCAGCAGTCGCATTTGTGGCAATAATCACTTCATTAATCTCGTCAGACTGCAATCGTTTGATCAGGCTCGGTATATTGATGTCTTCAGGACCAGTACCTTCTATTGGAGAAAGAACCCCATGTAATACATGGTAAACGCCATGGTATTCGCGCATTTTTTCTAAAGCCATAACATCTTTTGGATCTTCGACAACTAAAACGATACTTCTATCACGTGATTTATCTTGGCATATTTGACAAGGGTCATCTTCTGTAATTTGACCACAAATAGAACAATAATGCAGATCTCTTTTTGCACTAATCAAAGCCTTAGCAAAATCTGTTACATCTTCTTCACGCATATCAATTGTGAAAAAAGCTAAGCGAGCTGCTGTTTTCGCCCCAATTCCAGGTAATTTCATGTAACTGTCCATTAATTTTGATATCGGTTCTGGATACTGCATAGTCATTTCCTTTCTTATCCTTTATAGCGGAATTATAGGATTCAAAAAACGGGACCCGCAAGGAATCCCATTTTCATTCATTAAATCTGATTTAAGTGGCTTAAAGACCGGGAATTCCTTTAGCGTATTTCCCCATAACTGCTTGTGTTTCTACTTCTACTTTTTCTAAAGCATCATTTGTTGCTAAAATGATCAAATCTTGCAGCATTTCAATATCATCTGGATCAACCGCTTCTGGTTTTATAGCGATATCTTTCATTTTCTTTTCACCTGTTAGGGTTACTTTTACTAAGTCCCCATTAGTTGTTCCAAAAAATTCTTTTGCATTTAAATCCTCTTGTGATTTTGCCATTTCTTTTTGCATTTTTTGCATTTGTTTCATCATACCTTGCATATTTCCCATTCCACGCATTAATTATTCATCCTTTCAATCCATTAATTTTTTAATCATTTCTTACTTCTACTACTGCTTCTCCAAATAATTCCATAGCTTCTGTCACAATCGTTTCATCTTCTTCAGGTTCCGGTAAAACCGATTCTAAACTAGCTAGGTTTTCTTGTTCGTAATTAGAAACAACTTGGGTTTCATTCTTATGAACAGAAGGAGTTGTAACTTTTTCTGCTGGGCGTTTCTTTATTAATTCTTTATTTTGCTTCAAAAACTGTTCTCGAATAACTGGCCATTGTTCTGCTGGAACACAGATCATTTGCGGTGAGTATCCCACTAAACGTCGCAAATCTTCACTGACAGCTTCAAGCAATTCTTGATCATTTGTAGCCTTTTGACACAAAATATCATATTCGAATGAAACAATCAAGCCATTAGGACTCGCTGCAACCGGCGTTGAAGCTTTCATGATAGCTCGTTGCGTTACCGAAAGCATATTCAATAAATCAGGCCAAATATCAACCAACTGAGCTAAGTTATCTTTTGTTGCTTCACTTAACACTTTGTAAATAATTGTCGTATTTGTTTTAAATTGATTATTTCCTGGTTTAGAGATTGCTTTGGGAGCTTTTTTAGTTGGCTGAGGAGCTCCGCCATTCTTGGCAAGTTCTTGCAGCTGCTTTCTCATTTGAAGAAGTTCTTTTTCCATATCCGTGATCTTTTGTTGCCCAACTTGTGAATTCCCATTTGTTCCTGATTCTTCAACTGCTAATCTATCCGCTACCTTAGCAACCGTTAACTGAGTTAATTTTACCGTAGCAACTTCCAAATACACTTCTGCATGATTTGTAAATCGCATCTCTTGTTGAGTATCATTTAAAATTCCAATGACTTCATACAATTGTTGAGCTGTGATTGTCTGACTGAGCGTTTTAAATCCTTCGTCAACATTTGCGCCTTCTAATAAATCGGTCATCTGGGGAGCTTGTTGGTAAACCAATAAATCTCGACTGAACAAAATCAGGTCTTCTACAAAACGGCTGGCATCTTTTCCTTCTGCTAAGATACTTTGCAAAAGAGACAAGCCTTTTTCAGTCTTATGTTGAATAATGGCATCAAAATAATCCAAGACTAATTCTTGTGTCAAACTACCGGTAACGCTCATGGCATTTTCAGCCGTTACTGAGTCATCTCCATACGAGATAGCTTGATCTAGAATGCTTAATGCATCACGCATTCCACCCTCAGCAGCTCTAGCGATGACGGTTAAAGCCTCTTCTTGATAAGTTATTTTTTCTTGATTTAAAATATATGCCATCCGTTCACAACTATCTCGAACGCTGATACGTTTAAAATCAAATCGTTGCGTTCTTGAAATAATAGTCAATGGGATTTTATGGGGCTCTGTTGTAGCTAAAATAAACACAACATTTTTAGGGGGTTCTTCTAATGTTTTCAATAAGGCATTAAAAGCTCCAGTTGTTAACATGTGTACTTCATCAATGATGTACACTTTGTAATCTGCGCTAGTCGGAGCATATTTTGCTTTATCCCGAATATCTCGAATTTCCTCTACTCCATTATTACTGGCCGCATCAATTTCAATTACATCATTTAATTGGCCTTGGGTAATAGAGTGACATGTTTCACACTCATTACAAGGCTCCCCATCTTTTAAATTGGGGCAATTAATAGCTTTAGCAAATATCTTCGCTGCACTCGTTTTTCCTGTTCCACGAGGCCCAGTAAAAAGGTAAGCATGACTTGTTTTTTCTTGTGCTAAAGCATTTCTCAACGTTTGCGTAATAGCTTTTTGACCCGCAATGTCTTGAAACCGTTGGGGACGCCATACTCGATAAAGTGCTTGATAACTCATGCATTTCTCCCTTTCTTGAACCATTCGTCATTACTCTTTATTATACGTCATTTGAGTCCAAATTTAAACAGCTGACAAAGACTCTTTTAGTCTATTTAACTTATTCAGCTACCCACCTTAAAGTGTGGATGCTTCAAAAAAGTTTCTTCTGAGATAAATAGATTTATTAATGCTGAATTGGCTTAGATACCCTCCCAGATAACTACACCAATAGACAAAAAGAAACCGCTGATTAAAAATCAGCGGTTTCTTTTTTTATTCTATGTACGTACGGCACATGACGAAACATCCTTAGTGCTGCTTCCTTCCAGATCTGACACGATTCGAAAGTTCACCATTGCCGTACGGCCTTGCGGCATTTCTTATTATAAAGGAATAATAAATAAAAAGCCAGTGTTTTTTCAAAATTAACGCAGTTCATTTGTCAAAAGACTAAATTTTTACTAATCAGACAAAAAACCTTATATCGCCTTAACTTTATTAAAGCTATCAACATATGCATCTACTAATTGGATATATTCTACTTTTTCTTCATCAGAAATCCAAGCAATCTCAAAAGAATTTTTAACAAGCTGAACAACTTGTTCTGTTGTTAAAAAATAATTTTCAGCTACCGCATATAAGTCGTCAGAAATGTAACTCTGGAAATAAGCTGGGTCATCTGAATTGACCGTTACTTTCACTCCTTGTTCCAATAACTCAATAATTTCTTTTCCTTTCATATCTTCTACTACAAAACCATTCGATACTGGGCAGCAAGTTAGGCCGATATTATTTTCTTTCACATATTTTACATAATCTGGGTTTTCTATGATATTTGTCCCATGATCTAGTCTTTCAACCTTTGCATCGAAAAGAGCTTGGCGGATGTGTTCTATTGAATTTTCTTGATCAATATCACAATGCATTGTAAGGTGAAATCCGGCTTCTTTAGCTTTTTTAAATACATCAAAAAATTTACTTGGCGGATTGCCTCTTTCATCAGAATCTAGTCCAATCCCAGCAATTTTATCTTTGTACGGAAGTGCTTGTTCAAAAGTTTCCATTGCTGATTCAGCAGACATATCTCGTAAAAAGCACATAATCAAATCCGCACTTATCCCTAACTCAGAACTATTTTGAATAGCACGATAGTAGCCGTTAATGACATCCTTGAAGTTTATACCTCTTGAAGTATGTGCTTGAGGGTCGAAAAATAGTTCTACGCGTTTTATATGGTGTTCTTTAGCTTTTTTTAAGTATTCCCAAGCTAGTTCATAGAAGTCTTCTTCTTTTTGTAAAACATTCATTGCTGGATAATACACATTTAAGAAAGAAGACAAAGAATCAAATTGATAACTTTTTTGAACTTCTTCAATGGTTTCTTGTCCGATAGCAATTTTGTTTCTTTTTGCTAATTTCAATTTTAATTCCGGCTCTAAAGTTCCTTCTAAGTGGAGATGAAGCTCAGCTTTTGGTAAATTTTTAATGAATTCTTTTGTTGGATAGTTTTTTGTCACTCTGTGCACTCCTCTAGTTTATATTATAATTGTCTTTATTAAAAAAAACGGGATTTAAATTTAGAACTAAATCTCTTTGACAATTGAAATTATACGCCTTTTAATCAATTTATCAAGAATCAATATGTAGAAACTGGAAATAAGTAACCAAAACACGAACAATTATTCAGAATTATGCTTTTAACTTAATGATTGACTTGTTTTTAAAAGGTATTTGTATCTTGCGTCTGAAAATTTTATAATAGACCTAACTAACGAAAAGAGGGACAAAAAATGATTAAAAACGCTGTATTTGTGAATAATCTAACTTGTTCGTTCACAGATAAAATTGTGTTAGATGCACTTTCATTTGTCGTTCCAACAAACTCTACTTGTGTCATAATTGGGCCATCCGGCTGTGGTAAAACGACACTACTACATACTTTAGCGGGATTTATTAAACCTGACAGTGGCGTTTTAAGAATGAACGACGAACCCGTAACTGATTTTCCAAAACGCACTGGCATTATCTTACAAGATTATGCTTTGCTACCATGGTGCACTGTGTTTGATAATGTAGCACTAGGACTTAAAATAAGTCATCAAAATCCAACGGTAATCAAGGAAAAAACAACCGCTCTTTTGAACGAATTAGGGATATTAGATATCGCTCACTATTATCCTTCTCAAATCAGTGGCGGACAAAAACAGCGAACCGCTATTGCTCGAAGTTTGAATTTAGAGCCTGAAATTCTTCTTTTGGATGAAGCTACTTCAGCACTTGATGCGATGACCAGAGAACAATTGCAAGATATGATTTTAACTCTTCATCAACTAAAAAAGACCACTCTTTTACAAGTAACTCATTCTATTGAAGAAGCTGTTTTTTTAGGAGAACAAATCATTGTGATGAAAAAAGGTGGGATACATGAAATAATCCAGAACCCTTTAGTTGGCATTAAAGCGATTCGGAAAAAATCATTTTTTTATGATATGTGCTTAACGGTAAGGGAAAGTTTAGAAAGTGGGACCAGAGGATGAATCAAAAAACAAAAATGCCTTTTGATACTTTGATTGGCTTAGTCGGTTTATTTTTAATTTGGGAAGGTCTTTATTTTTTTATTAATCATCCTGTCATACCAGAGCCAATCGAAACCATTCGTTTATTTATACACTTGTTTCCATCACTCATTCCACATATCCTCAGTAGCTTATACCGCATTTTAATGGCTATCCTTATTTCATTCCTGATTGGTGTACCTCTAGGGATTTGGATTGGAGCGAGTAAATGGGCAGACCGTTTATTATCTCCGCTAGTATATTTAATTTACCCCATTCCAAAAGTGGCTTTTTTGCCTGTTTTTATGCTTCTTTATGGATTAGGTGATGCTTCAAAGATTAGTTTAGTTGTTTGGATTATCGTCTTTCAACTCATTTTATCGGTCCGAGACGGCATTAGCCAAATTGACCGATCGTATTATCAAGTCATGCGCATGATGCATGCTAGCAAATGGCAAACGTTCATCTACTTACTTTGTCCAGCTATTATTCCCCAAATCATCAGCGGTTTACGCGTTTGTATTGGAATTGCCATAGCCTCACTTTTTTTTGCTGAAAACTATGCTACTAAATATGGTTTGGGCTATTACATCATGAACGCTTGGTCAGTCATTGATTATTCGGAAATGTTTTGTGGTATATTGGCACTTTGCTTACTGGGATTTCTATTGTTTAAACTAATTGATATTCTAGAACGGTTGCTAGTACCTTGGAAAAAAGAGGAGTAGCTATAAACAAAAAGCACCACGATTTGAAAAGAGCTTCTCGTAAAAGAGGCAACTTTCAAATCGTGGTGTTTTCACTACTCTTCTAACATAGAAAAGTCAGTTAATTCTTTATAGGTATATTCTTTGCTGATCATTTCTTTGTCTTTTGTCCATTTTTCAATACTATCATATTGTTCTTTCGTAACAATAGCTGCTTTATTGTAGCCTTCTTCTTTATTAGTTAAATAATCTCCCATCGTTTCGGGAAAATTATAATCTTTCAAAATAGAACTATACTCCGCTGGATCTGCGGTGTTCATGTAATCGACAGCTTTGTTGTAAGCTCGATAAAAAGCAGCAATATCAGTAGACCTTTCTGCTACAGTATCATCACTAAAGAGTATCGTCCCACCTTTGATGCCATATTCTGTCGAGCTTGCCAGTACATGTGCTCCGTTCATTTTTAATGCTGTAGCTTGAGGTTCAGTAAAGATGACCGAATCAATTTGATTTTCTAATAATGCTTCGTATCTTGCAGGGATAGAAGGAATAGAGACAACTTCATACGTAATATTATTTTTAACAGCTATTTCATCCATAATGTATTCAAGCAAAAGTTTAGGTACTAATGAAACATCTTTTCCATCCAATTGTTTTATATCTGTGATACCTGAATCTGGTGAAGACAACAATTTAAACTCTTCATTGATATCTGATGTAATGGTTAAATCAATTCCGCCTTCTTTAAATGAAAGAGCCGTCATTACATCACCAATCATTCCATCAAGTTCGCCAGACTGAGCTGCTGCGTTACGATCATTTGGCGCGTTAAAAGGAGTGATTTCTACAGAAACATTTTCATCATCAAAATAACCATTCTCTTTTGCTAGTATAATTGGAATAGCTGATTCTGCTGGCAATGTTCCAAATCGTAAAGGTTCATTTGTAAGCTTTGATTCACTGGTTTGTGCCGATTGACTGCTCTCATTATTATTTGAGCAAGCTACCAATCCTATTGTAGCCGCCATCAACAATATAGCTATTTTCTTCATTTATTTTCTCCTCTTTCTATAATTGCTTTAAATTCTTCTATTGAACATCCTAATGTTACCGTATCACGATGCAACTCCAATAGCGGTGTATCTATTGTATTGGTACCCGGAGTCGTTGTGAAAGCATAATTCACATCAGCTTTCATTAACCGTTCACTATCGTTAGCATTATAAATGCCAAACGGATAAGCAAATACCTCAGGATAACCCACATACTCTCCGCAAGCTATTAAATCCTTTTTCAAGTCTTCCATAGAAACCAGTTGCATAGCAGCTGTGCCGTCCGAATGACGGATGTGTAGATTAGTCGTATGATTTGCAAATTCAAATACATCTTTCATCTCTTCTAATTCTTTTTTACTCATAACCATTGAAACCGTTGGATCAAAATCTTTTTGTTTTTGTGATAACCACCCTAATACCACAAAACTAACCGCATGAAATTGTAAACTTTTTAAAACAGGATAAGCATATTTATGTACAGATTGAAAAGCATCATCAATTGTTATTAAAACGGATTTTTCAGGAAGGGTTGCTCCATTTTCATAAAATTTTTTTATTTCTTGGAGTGTTAAAGTGTGGTAGCCTTCACTTTTCAAATAATTCATTTGCTTTTCAAAATCATCTAAATAACTGAAAAGTACTGCTGGTAAAGCATCTTGGTAATTTTGCTCTACTGAAATAATAGATGGTTTGGTTCTATCAAATGTGTCTCGTTCGCGAAACTCATGGTACATCAAAACATTAAAACTCATACATATTCCCCTTTTCTTTGTGAAGAAAATCACTTAAAATTTTAAAAAAGCTTTTTTCACTTAAACATCATAACACTTATCTTTAGTTAAACTAACTAATTATTCGAAAAACAATCTTTTTTAATAAAAAACTAATGGCCAATAACCGAGTTTCCTCCTGTTATTACCCATTAGTTGGTTAGTCATTTTTCCTGATGCGTTTTTAAAACGGCCAAAATTTCTAAATATAAAGTTACCGCATCATAATTATCTGTATCGTATTTTTCCATTTCACCGGTCCGTATTTTAAAAATTTGATCCATTTGGTACAAAATATTCGTTAATAATTCAATTTTTTTGTGTTGCTTTAATTTCTTTGATTTAAGAATAGCTAAATAATTTTTTCGGAAATCTAGAATATTATCTATGTAACCCACCCTATCTTTTAATAATAGCAGAACACACTAATCTATTTATAAAAATGAGCACCCTATAGTTTCTCTAAGATACACTGTATAACTTTTCACTAGTATACCATGTATTTATGATTTCATTTATGCGTTCGACTATTTCTACCTATCATTCCCATATTAAAAGTACAATTTCTCACTATTAAATGGTATCATTATTAAAAATCTGATAGATAAATTTAGGAAGTGACGAAATGAAAATTGAAAGTTATAGAGAAACATGGGTAGAAATTGCTCTGGATCACTTAACAGATAATATAAAGGCTTTTAAAGGAATACTTTCACCTGAAACTGCTTTAATGGCAGTTGTAAAAGCTGATGGCTATGGTCATGGCGCTATAGAAACAGCAAAAGCAGCAATTGAAGCTGGTGCAACTTACTTGGCCGTTGCGTTCTTAGATGAAGCAATCAGTTTACGTAAAGCTGGATTCTCTACGCCTATACTAGTACTTGGCTATACTAGCCTAGATACTGAAACAATTGAAATGGCGATTGATTATGGTATCACGTTAACCATCTACTCAAAAGAAGCTGTAGAAAGCATTCAAAAACTAGCTATTCAAAAAAAGAAAGTTTGCCGTATTCATTTGAAAATTGATAGCGGAATGAACCGAATTGGCGTACGAACGGCTGAAGAAGCCTTACAAATCATTGCTGCAATTACATCAGACTATTTGGTATTCGAAGGTATTTTCACTCATTTTTCTGATGCAGATGCTATTGAATCTACATTTGTTCATGATCAATTTAACCACTTCATGAAAATTGTTTCTTCCATTCAAAAAAAGGGCTATACGATTCCCATTAAACATTGCTGCAATACTGCGGCGACCATCGCATTTCCTAAGATGCATTTAGATATGGTTCGTATCGGGATTGGTATTTATGGTTTATATCCTGAAGAACATTTGCGCACTAAAATAAGCTTGAAACCAGTAATGACGTTCAAAACAAAACCGATTTTAATCAAGGAAGTTCCGGTTGGGCAAACTATCAGTTATGGAAGAACGTATACAACGACAAAAGATTCGATAGTTGCAACGATCCCTGTCGGCTACGCTGATGGACTTTCACGGACACTATCGAATAAAGGGCACATCACAGTAAACGGGCATAAAGCACCTATTGTCGGACGCGTATGTATGGATCAAACTATGGTGGACCTTACTGAAATTGATCCTGTCTACTTTAACGAAGAATTCGTTCTTTTTGGAGATCCCTTAGATGGTGCTATCTCAATTGGTGAGGTTGCTGATCAAATGGGCACAATTCACTATGAAGTCGCTTGTTTAATTGGTAAAAGAGTCCCTAGAATTTACATCAATCACAATAAAATAATAAATTCTACCGAGTTAATACAATCCTGACTAAGCTGCTATATATAAAAAAACAACCCTAACACGTAACTGTTTAAGCACAGTTATGCGTTAGGGTTTATTTATTAGTAGACTTATACGTTTACTTGATTAGTCTCTTCTTAACGACTCTACTGGATCTAATTTTGCAGCTTTAGATGCAGGCATTAGACCCGCAATCATACTAATGATGATACTTAAAACTATTCCAGATACAGCATACATTGGCGTTAAATCAATGATAGACACATCAAAATAGTGCGTGCTTGCAGCATTAGCAATTAATGATAATCCCCAAGCGATACCGACTCCAAACATTCCACTAAATAAACCAATCAAGAAAGATTCGGATACAAAGATACGACGAATGTCTTTTTTACGTCCTCCAATAGCTTTGATTACACCAATTTCTTTTGTTCGTTCAACTACACTGATATATAAGACAGTCAATATCATGATAGCTGAAACCACTAATGAAATCCCAGCAACGCCGGCTAAAACATACGTAAAGACATCTAACATTTGACTAAACGTTTCTGCTATCGCTTCGGTTGAAGATCCTTTATATCCTAAGTCCTCCACTTTAGCTTTGATAGCCTCTGTCGACGCTGCATCATCGGAAACAAGGTAAGCGATATTCGGATTTAATTCTCCACCTGCCTCTTCCAACGCATTTTTTAAATCTTCATAATTCAAGTAGACTGTGTCTAACCCTGATTCAACACCATATATTCCACTAACAGGCATGGTCAAATCAAGCTGTTTTTCATTAACAATCGTATTGATTTGAATCTCTTTTCCTACAAGGTCTTCGCCTAAAGTATCTGCCATGTTTTTAGTTATCATGACTTCTCCTTCTTCAGGAAGTCCGCCTTCTGCTATATCTGCGCTCGTGATCATAGAAGAAATAGTCGTTACACTCATAAACTGACCAGATTTATCATTATACGTAGCTTTATTGGTCCCTATTGAGAAATTGGTAAAGCCTTCTTCAACAGATTCTACATGCTCAATTCCAGCCAACTCATCAATATTTTCCGATTCAAACGAAGCTGAACTAGACAATAAAGGGTTCTGGTTTTGCAATTCATTTATGTCTGTTTCATTTCCCGTTTCTTCATCTGGCATATGAACTTCACTAACTAACGGGTTTACTTGACTGTTCATCGTATCCGTTAAATAGGAATTCACACCACTTCCTAAAGACAACATCAAAATGACACTCATAATTCCTATACTTCCACCTAAAGCAATCAAAATATTACGCGATAATTTTTCTTTCATATTTAAAAGTGCTAACTTAGCAGATCCCAGTAAGCTCAAATTTTTATTACGATTGGGTTTTGCTGTTTTGTATTTGTTATCTGTAACGGTTAGAGCCTTACCCATCTGATCATTGATTACTCGTCCATCATCGATTGTCACAACTCGGCTAGAATAAGCTGCTACCTTTTCTGAATGGGTAACCATAATGACAAGTTTGCCATTCTCAGCGATTTCTTTAATCATTTCTAAGACTTGATTGGTTGTTTCTGAATCCAAAGCTCCTGTGGGTTCATCTGCAATAATAATATCCGGATCATTTACTAACGCACGAGCAATTGCTACACGCTGCTTTTGACCTCCTGAAATAGCATCCGGTTTCTTGTGCAACTGGTCTTGCAACCCAACTACACCTAAAATTTCTTTTGCTCTTTTTTCTCGATCTGCCTTTGAAACATTAGATAAAGTCATTGCTAACGTCACATTGTCCAAAACCGATAGATGTGAAATCAGGTTAAAACTTTGAAAAACAAACCCCACTTTTTCTTTATGGTATTCTACTAAATTCTTTTCAGAATAATCTCTGATATTTTCTCCACCAACAAGAATTTCACCTTGAAAATCTGAATCTAGTCCTCCCATAAGATTCATTAGTGTTGATTTCCCACTACCTGATTCTCCAATAATAGATACTAATTCGCCTTTTTCAAATGACAAATTAATGTCTTTCAACGCTTGAAATGTTGCTCCACCGCTAATTTTATACGATTTGTTAACTTTTTTTAATTCCATTACTGACATTTTTATGCTCCTTCAAATCTATCTGACATTGTTTTTTGGATAATAGGCTAATGTTACTACTTTTCTTTTGATTTAACAATGATTATACCTAGTGTTTTGGTGCACATACTTGAAACTAATCTTTTAACAGTCGTTCTGCTAGCCATTCATTTTTTACATTTTGACTAACAATAGAACAGCACATTTTTTCGATTGTTACCTTTAAATTTAAAACGAGTTGACAATCTAAATTGTTCCTTTTATACTATAAAAAAACGAGGTGAATGAATGTCTACAAAATTACGCATCTTAGCTCTATTAGAACAACAAGATGGAAAAAGTATTTCAGGACAAACTTTAGCAGATGCTTTATCGCTTTCTAGAACATCTGTCTGGAAAGGAATCAAAGCTTTACAAGAAGAAGGGTATATCATTGAAGCTGTCACAAATAAAGGGTACCGACTTTCTTCAAAATCAGATATTCTTTCGATTGAAACCATCCGACTATACCTACAACCAACACTGCAGTCTTTTCCTATTTATGCCTTTAAAACAATTGATTCTACAAATAACGAAGCCAGAAAAATCGCCCTAAAAGATCCCATAAACCAAGGGCTTGTTCTCTCTGAAGAACAAACAAAAGGACGCGGACGAATGGGCAAAACATTTTATTCTCCTAATCAAACTGGTGTTTATATGAGTTTTTTCCTAAAACCAAATTTAGATATGGCTGATGCTCCATTAGTCACTACTGCGACAGCTGTAGCAGTCTGTTTAGCTATTGAAAAATTAACCGCTAAAAAGCCGCAAATCAAGTGGGTAAATGACATTTACCTTGATGGGACGAAAATATGTGGAATTTTAACTGAAGCTGTATCTGATTTTGAAAGTGGCAAAATAGAAACCTTAATTGTTGGCATAGGCTTGAATGTCAAAGAACCTTTGACTGGTTTTCCAGCTGAATTAGACACTATTGCGGGTTCACTAATGTCTTCTAAAGAAACAGAAAACATTAACCGGAATCGTTTAATAGCTGAAATTGCAAATCAATTTGATGGTATTTATCAAACGATTGAAGAACGTTCTTTTCTAGCAGATTATAAGAAACGCTGTTTTGTGATGGGGAAAAAAATTACTTTTAAAGAACGTAAACAAGAGTTTGAAGCCATTCCAATTGATATTGATCCTCAAGGAGGACTCGTGGTCCAAATGGCTGACGGTCAGAAACGAACACTATCTTATGGCGAAATCAGCATCAAAAAGCCATTTTAAGAGGAGATTAATTATGTCAAAATTAACCACGCGAGAAGTAACACTTTCTAGTCTTATGGCAGCATTGACCTTAATCAGCGGTTACATCAGTTTGCCTTTTGGGCCCGTTCCTTTTACATTGCAAACACTATTTGTTTTGTTAACTGGGCTTATGTTACAAAAAAGAGCGGCTTTCCTTGCCCAAAGTCTGCACTTGTTCTTAATCCTAATTTTTAAAGGTTTCCAATCATTTTTAAGTCCTAGTTTTGGCTTTGTGATTGGCTTTATTGTGGGGGCTTATGTGATGGCAAGATTTCTAGAAAATAGACCTTTCTCAATAAAGTCTGCCTCAGTAGCTCTTTTGATAGGTTCTAGCATTTTTTATCTTTTGGGGTTGCCATACATGGCTTTCATCTTAAATGGTTACCTTGATTTAAATCTGGCTAACAGTCTTATTTTAAAAACTGGATTCTTATTATTTATCCCAGGTGATATCGTTAAAGCTATTTTTGCTTTTTTGATCAGTGCTCGTCTTCAACATGTAGTAAAAAGGGTACCTAACTAATCTGTCGAACATTTTGACAATCACAAAGTAAAGAGGCTGGAACGAAAGTTCCAGCCTCTTTACTTTAAAAATTTTATTTTAACTTTGTTTCATCCGTTAAAATCTTTTGTACACGACCAACTTGGTCTCCTTCTTTTAACATGACTTTGATTCCATGTGGATGCTGACCACTGTTAGTCAATATACGTTTCACATGACCTCTAGTTAGTTTATTGGTTCGTTGATCTTTTTTTAGAACGATATCTACTAATGCATCAATTTTAATATTTGCTCTTGTCTTTCCATCCATCATATCCGCTCCTTTATTTATTTGTAGTGTAGCATATTTTATTCTCTTCATGCTACTTGCGGATAAAACAGTTCGCTTAATTATTCTTATTTGTTAATGAAAAGGATTTTCCCACAATACAACTTTTCCATGTCGCAATGACGCTTGGACATCAATAATGCGCTGATTTGAACTCCCTCTAAACTGAAGCGTTAAATCTTTTTTAGCTAATTCAAATCGTCCATCTACAACGACATCGATTAATGATAGCAATTCCAGTTTATCATCCGATTCTTGCATCAATTCTTCCCACGTATAGCCAGTCCAAGACCAAATATCTTTGGTCTCATTGTATTCCGAGCGAATACGTTTAGCTAAAGGAATTGCAACTTGTGTATTCAAAAAAGGTTCTCCACCCAGTAGTGTCAGTCCTTGAACATAAGAATGACTTAAATCGGCAATAATTGTGTCTTCTAGTTCTATAGTATACTCCACTCCATATGAAAAATTTTGAGCTATTTTATTGTAACACCCTTTGCAGGCAAATAAACATCCGCTCATATAAAGGCTGCACCTTACCCCTTCTCCATCTACAAAATTAAACGGTTTGTAATCTGCAATTCGGCCTTGACTATAATCCGCAGCAAGCCATTCTTTTGGTTTAGGATTTCTCATATAGTACTTCCTCCCCATTGGCTGACATATGTTTGACCCGAGCTGATATTTCTTTATGTCTTCCATTCACCATTGGTCTAGCTTGAGGATTTCCTAGATATCCGCACGTTCTTTTCACAACATCACAGCTGTTTGGATCAGTATTTCCACATTCTGGACACTTAAATCCTCGCTCAGTCGGATCAAAGTCTCCTTCAAATCCACATTTGTAACACTGATCGATTGGTGTATTGGTTCCCAAGTATCCGATTCGATCATATGCAAAATCCCACACAGCTTCTAAAGCTTTAGGATTCTGCTGCATATTTGGATACTCACAGTAATGGATAAAGCCACCAGAAGTATACTCTGGATAAGCTTTTTCAAATTCTATTTTTTCAAACGGTGTTGGTTTTTTTCGCACATCGTAATGAAAACTATTTGTGTAATATTCTTTATCCGTAATGTCTGTCAACACGCCAAATTTCTTTGTGTCTAAGCGACAAAACCGATCCGTTAGACTTTCGCTAGGAGTCGAATACACACTAAAATGATAGCCATACTTTTCTCCCCACTGATCTGTATGTTGTTTCATTTTACTCAAGATATTCACTGTAAATGCCTTGGCAGTTTCATTTTTTTCCCACTCTGGTCCAAAAAAGACTGTCGCAGCTTCATAAAGTCCAATATAGCCTAAAGAGATCGTCGACCGTTTATTTTTAAAGAGATCATCTACACTATCTCCTTTTTTTAGTCGTTTTCCAAAAGCACCATACTCATATAAAATAGGAGCATTTTCTGGTAATGCGTCTTTTGTCCTTTGAACACGATAAACTAAAGCATCGTGACAAACCTTTAATCGTTCTTCAAATAGCTCCCAAAACATGGTTTGATTTCCTTTAGATTCAATTGCCACACGAGGCAAATTAAGTGTGACCACACCTAAATTCATTCTTCCAGAGTTCACTTCTTGTCCATGTTCATCTTTCCATCCTTGTAAAAAAGAACGACACCCCATTGGTGCTTTAAAACTGCCCGTTAACTCAATAACTTTATCGTACATTAAAACATCAGGATACATTCTTTTGGTTGAACAAGTAAGGGCTAATTTTTTTATATCATAATTTTGATCTTCAGGATCCAAATTAACCCCTCGTTTAAGAGTGAAAACAAGTTTTGGAAAAATGGCTGTTCTCTTTTCTTTTCCCAATCCATTGATGCGAACTAATAGTATAGAACGTTGAATTTCTTGTTCAAACCAATCCATTCCTAATCCAAATCCTAACGTGGTAAAAGGCGTTTGTCCTTGGGAGGAATAAAGAGTATTGATTTCATATTCTAAGCTCTGCATAGCATCATAAATATCTTTCTTTGTTTTTTCACGTGCATATTGTTTTTGTTTTTCTTCTCCTGTGACCCATTCGCTAGCAGTCTGCAAATGTTTTTGATAATTCAAACGACTATAAGGAGCTAATACTTCATCAATTCGATCTGCGCTGCATCCTCCATACTGACTAGAAGCTACATTAGCAATAATTTGTGCCATTTGAGCAGCCGCTGTTTGAATAGATCGTGGACTTTCTACCTCTGCATTCCCTATTTTAAAACCTTCTTTAAACATGCTTTTAAAATCAATCAAACAACAATTTGTCATTGGAGCATACGGTTGGTAGTCTAGGTCATGATAATGGATATCTCCTTTTTGGTGCGCATTAGCAACATGCTTTGGTAGCATTTTAAGTCCAATCGATTTTGCAACTACTCCGGCAGTTAAATCTCTTTGAGTATTGAATACGTTGCTATCCTTATTCGCATTTTCATTTACTACAGTCTGTTCTTTACGTAAAAGACCATGGATAGCATAGTTTATATCTGTTGCTTGACTTCTTTCCAAATCGCGGCGGGTTCTATAAACTAAGTAGGCTTCTGCTAATTCATGTTTATGCGCATCTATTAGAACATGTTCTACGATACTTTGAATCTCATAAATTTTAATATTGCTGACAAATCGTTGGGCTATTTCCTTTTTTATTACTTCGACAATCTCTTTAAGTTCCTGAATACTTTTTTCATCTGTTTCTTTTATTAATGAACGTTGGGCTTTTAATAAAGCTTCAAAGATTTTTTCTTCTTTAAACTCAACTTCTCGTCCATCTCTTTTCATTACTTTTATTTTAAGATTGTTTGAACTTTCACAAAAACTATCATGGTTTATTTTCATTTCCTATCGCCACCCTATCTATTCCTTTAAAGCACTATATATAGTCGCTAAATAAATTATATAGCTATATATAGTATAAACACAATCTGACATTTCGTCCATCACTTTTATTATTATTCAACTAAATACGAATAGATCATGCTTCGATTCAAGCATGATCTATTTGTATTTAGTTTAGTTCACTTTTTTCTTAGCACACTTCCTGTGGGTTTTTTCTAATTGTAATAATGTTTCTTTCATAGCTAACTTTCCTCGATAACCGGCTAACTTCCCATTTTTATGAATGACCCGGTGGCAAGGTACAACAATTAATAAAGGATTTTTGCCAATTGCAGTTCCTACTGCCCGAAAAGAACCAGGCTGTCCGATTTCTACTGCAATTTCGCCATACGATTTGGTTTGTCCATAAGGAATAGCGTTTAAAGCTTTCCATACCTTTTGTTGAAATAGCGTCCCATTAACATCTATAGGCAGCGTAAAAGTAGTCCTAGAACTGTTAAAATAATCTAAAAATTGTTGATGATAAAGCTGTAATCCGGCTTTATTTTCTACTAAAACTGCTTTTGGAAATAATTTTCCCACTCCATCTTCAAGTTCTCTTAGTGACTCATTTAGAGAGCCTACAAAACAAAGCCCCTTCTCGGTTGCCGCTAGATAAAGTGTCCCTACATCATAGTCAAAAGAACCATACATTACGTTCTGGTCAAGATTCCCCATTTTCTCACCTCATTAACCTAAGCTTCTACTATTTCAATACCTGCTAATTTGCTTACATCTTGGTAGATTGTCTGTTGTTTCTTATCTTTCAAAAGAATGTCGATTTCTCCAGATAAACCTTCTTTAATTGCTTTATTCATACTTCCATTTTTAGGAGCGATTAGTTTACCAGAACTTGTAATCATTCCCTGAATCGTCAATTCTACTTCTTTGTTTTTAAGTACGATCAGCGCTGTATCTTTCGTTTGACTCACTATCTTAGCTGTACTGCCATTATAAGTTGCAAATCGATACTCTTTATCGTTCACTATGAGGTTGCAAATAAAGCCTTTAAAAGTAGTCACATGAAACGGAATATGTGCAATTGAAAAGAAGAGACTAGTATTCTCATTTTTAAAATGATTAGAATGGATCCAAATGTATTCTTTCGGAAATGAAGTGCCCCAATCTTTTTCAATATACCCTTTGCCATTCGTAAATTCAACTTCTCTATTATTGATTGTTAAAGTACCTTGTAAATGATGGTTCATACTAATGACACCGTGGTAACATTCCATTTTAGGAATATATGCAAACATTCCCATGATTGATGGAGACAGAATAGACGTTTTTATCTGTTGAAAAGTACCTAACCCTATTTTCCCTTGAATCGTAAACTGCTCATCTTTCAGATAGATAGAAACAAACGATTCCGTAAAAATAGTTTGTCCAATTTGAACTAAGAACGGATAAGCTTGGTAACTAAATTCATCTAACCGATAACGAATATAACCGGTTTTTGTCGTTTTTTCATTTTGCTCATTTAGTGTGACATAAATGTATTGGATAAAACTATGCTCGTCTCCTTTGAATAAATTCACTCCAGGAATAAAACTAATACTAGTTTTTTTATCAACTGAAACGTGCTTATAGTACCACCCTTCAAAATAATTATTTTTAGTTAAATCTCCTTGAAACAGAATTGGATTTTTTATCTTATCAAACATTTAGCTGTCCCTCCCTGCCACCATTTCTTTTGTTCTACAAATGGTGTAAGACGTGTCTTCATCTTACTTTATTCGATAAAAGATAGCTAATAAATTGTTGTTTTACATTATAATTTCTCTGGATCTTTTAACGGATACTTTTCTTTAATGATTCTAAATTATTTTTCATAACTTCGATATAATCTACTCCAGCATCTTGATCTGATTGACTAACTCCTTCTAAAGGACTTAATAGCGCTAATTCAACGCCAACTTCATTTGCCAACGTTTCGGCGATTTTAGAAGAACTATTGTCTTCAAAGTAAATATACTCCATTCCTTCTTGATCGACTAATTGGGATAACTCAGCTAATTTAGATGGACTAGGTTCTTCTTCAGATGATAAGCCTGCTATTGATACTTGATTCAAATCATATCGTTGAGCTAAATAAGCAAAAGCTGCATGTTGTGTGACAAATGTTCGGTTCTCTGACTCTTGAAAAGCTTCTTTATATTCTTGATCTAATGCTTCCAATTTTTGATTATAGGTATCAGCATTAACTTCATAATTTTCCTCGTTTTCAGGATCAGCTTCAATTAGACCTGCTTTTATAGTGTTCACTTCTTCTTGAGCAAGGACCGGATCTAACCAAATATGCGGATCAATCATATGACCGTGCTCTTCTTCATGATCATGCTCATGAACTGCGTGCTCGTGGTCTGAATCGTGGTGCTCTTCAACGGCTTCATTTTCAATAAGAGCAATACCTTCACTAGCATCAATAACGAGGACTTCAGTTAAATCAATAGTATCCAATAAGGAAGGAACCCATGTTTCCATCTCCTCACTATTATAAATAAAGACATCTGCTTCTTGAATCTCCGCAACATCTTTCGCACTAGGCTCAAAATCATGGACTTCAGTTCCAGCAGGTAAAAGTAAAGATACTTCAGCCAAATCTTGGGTCACATTCTTTGTAAAATCATACATGGGATAAAACGTCGTCACTACTTTTATTGTCTCTTCTGTATGACTATTATCTGATGATGGATCAGCTTGCTCTGCTGCTCCACATCCACTCATGAACACTCCTACTCCTGTTATAGATAACCCTATCGT